>JARYMD010000260.1 GCA_029907285.1 Verrucomicrobiota bacterium
GTGCGGCTCACAGTCAGCCGCACAAACCCTGCGTTCTCATTGGCACCAAAACTCGCCGAGGTGAATGCAATCGTCCCACGCGCGGGCTGATCGTCCTCAACAATCGTCACCTGCGCTGTCGCCGGACTCCCAAGACTCGCGCCGCTTGCGTTGCTCAGCACAACGCTGAACTGTTCGTTGCCTTCATACACCGAATCGTTCAGCAGCGGCACATCAATGTACTTGTCCTGCGCATCACCGCTTGCCCAGCTCAATGTCCCGCCCACGGCAGTGTAATCCTGGCCCGCCTTTGCGGTGCCTTCCACGGCGGCATAAGTGACAGTCGCCGCTCCGTCAGAGCCACCCGTGCGGCTCACAGTCAGCCGCACAAACCCTGCGTTCTCATTGGCACCAAAACTCGCCGAGGTGAATGCAATCGTCCCGGGCTTTGGCGTGGGAGCCTGAACGTTGCTTATCAGCCTGACGAGATAACGCCTGTCGATCCTTGTAAAAGTCCAGGTATTATAGAGATACGACTTTCTGATATCCGTCATTCTTCTTACCAAGTAGGGAGGCATGAAGACATCGACTCCGGGCGTTCCAATGGCGCTCAGAAACCCGTCATTTTGGTCGATATTAGCCAAAGCATACGTGCCTGTTCCGGCTGGTGTTGCCACAGGGTCGAAGACAATTACGTACGGTGTGTTGGGATCAAGGCTGAGAGGCGCAGGCGCTTCGAATCGCAGAACGTAAAACGCGGTGTCATTGGGCGCAGGAAGAGCGGAAACAAGGTTGAACGTTGCAATGGCTGGTTTGCTCCACGAGGGCGTCCAATAATACAAGTCGCTGCCTCCGGTGATGGCGGCTCCTTTGTACAAGAACGCTGACGCTGTCACCCCAGGGTCGCGCTGGCTGACCAAGAACTCGACCGCGACGATCTGCGACGCTGAGGCTACTTTGAATGCGAATCCGAAAGCGTAATCGTAGCCGCCATTTGTGCTGGCGCCGAAAAGATCGTAACCTGTCCCAGCCAGAGTGGCCGTTGGGTTCATCGAGATTGTATCCACCACCGAGCCGGGCACAGGCACGGGGTTTGGAATTGATTGCGCTCGAACGGAGAGCGGAATCCATTGCGTTGCCAGAAATGCGACGCACACTGAAACGAGCAGCGTTTTCATTGCAACCTCAATCTGTTTGGCAAAGGCTACACTGACCAATTCTGTCAGAGCAATCAAGACTCGACCAACCCAAAGCGGGAGTCGAGCTTTAGTTCGCCGTTTTATTGGCCCCAAGCGCAGGAGGAATAAGCAGTTGGCATGCCCAAAAACAGACCTGCCACCGCCACCCAAAATCCCCGCTGTGCAATCGCAAACTTCGCGCACGACCAGACGCCCATTTTGCAGCCCGCCACCACTTCAAGCTGAGGCTCAGCGTTATCCTGCCCGGCGTGCAATAGATAATCATATCCACTTTTTAACGAAGCATTTGAGAATAGAACCAGAGCAAATCTAGCACCGCATCTGACTTTCGAGTCAGTCCCCCTGGCCGTATCATTTTGAGAAACTCAGCCCGTTTCGGCTTGGAATCGAGTCCGACCGAGAAGCTGCTCACGTCAATCATTCGTCTCGGAGCCGAGCGCCGACCATTGCGCTCCCTGTCCAAATCTCACACAAAAGTGTACCAAGATGTCGCGCCACCCCACAGTCTCCGGGCCATTGGAGAACCCCGAACCAGCCGCATTTTTGACGGGGAAACGTTCAGGGGCGACTTGCCATCGAATTTGCTTTGCAGCAGGCAATTCATCACTTACCACAGTGCCGCAAGCCAATGCAGAACTCACCCGCCCATCCAGGAATCTGCCAGCCAGGCAGAATACATTACGGGTACGTTGTTCTTGTTTTGATTATCTCTGCAGTGTTTGTGTCACTCGGGCTGGGGCGATTCGGCTACACAAGCGTTTTGCCTGCGATGCAGGATTCGATGAAGCTCACGAATGTCCAGACAGGCGCGTTGCAGTCATGGAACCTTGTGGGTTATCTGTCAACCGTCGTGTTCGCGGGCATGTTGGCGTCGCGGTTCGGCCCACGGGTTGTCATCACTGTGTCGCTCCTTGTGGCCGGCGCTGGCATGTTCATAACCGGCCTTGTGCCGACTTACGGCGGGGCGCAGACCGGCAGATTCCTCGCCGGTGTGGGCGGGGCTGGCGGAAACGTCCCCGCCATGGGTCTTGTGTCCGCATGGTTTGGAATCAAACGCCGCGGACTTGCTGCTGGCACGGCCGTAGCCGGGTCAAGTGTTGGCTTGATGGTCACAGGACCGTTGGTGCCATGGTTGCTCGAGATGGGCGGGGCTGACCGCGGATGGCGTCTGTGTTGGTATGTGATGGGCACAATGGCCTTTGCAGTCGCCGTCCTCTGCGCATTCCTTCTCAGGAACTGCGCTGAGGAGATGGGACTCAAACCCATTGGAAACAGTGCCGACAACCCGCCGAACAGCAGCGTGCGGCAGCCCCAATCTCCGGTTCGTTTTGCAGAAGTTTGGCGTTCGAGAGTCCTCTGGCATCTTGCCACAATATACTTTGCGTTCGGCTTTTCCTACATCATCTATGCCACATTCTTCGTGCGATATCTGGTAAAGGAGATGAACTTTGGCGCCTCTCGCGCAGGGACGGTTTGGTTCCTGATCGGGGTTGTCTCGGGCGTCAGTGGTTTTTTCTGGGGTGCCATTTCGGACCGATGGGGAAGACGCGCGGGGCTTGTGAGCGTCTTTGCGCTGCAGAGCTGTTCTTTCCTTGTTCTTGGCGTGTGGCACCACACACCTGCAGTGTGGATTTCCGCGGCGCTCTTTGCACTCACCGCGTGGAGCATCCCGGCCCTGATGGCGGCACTTTCAGGAGACGTGTTCGGCCCCAAGCTCGCACCGTCTGCACTGGGCTTGATGACGATCGTATTTGGCGCTGGTCAGGCGATGGGACCATGGCTGGCCGGGCGGGTCGCTGATGCAACAAAATCTTTTGCGCCGGCTTTTGCTCTGGCCGGCGCAATCGCGCTCGTTTGGGGCGCAGGCGGATCGATGCTGGTGCGCACGAAGACCGGCGTGCACTCTCACCAAGGTTAGGCGCCGAGGTCCTTCATTGTCCGGACCGGGATATCCGGGCCGGTGGGCTCGACGAGGTCGGGTGTCTTTGTGGCATCGAACTGGTACCCTTTCTCCGGAACCAAGGGCCAAACAATCGGCGCGATGCAAAGCACAGCGGCTTTGAACCCTTGAATAGTTGCACCGATGTTTCCGGTGTGCGCGGAATTGTCCGCCTCGTTCTCGATCACAAACGGCCCTTCAAACCCGACCTCCATCAGGGTCTCAAGAAAAGCGCGCCAGTCCATGCTGTCGTTTCCGCCGAACCCCGGCAACATGGGCTGATAATGATGTCTGTCCCACTCGTGAGCGGGAATTGGCACGCCTGCTCTTCTGGCGAGGTCGGGGTTGACCGCCTGCATGGGGTAGAGCGCGCCCCAATGAACCCGTGCTGCCGTGTTCAGATTGCGCGTGCCTTTGACGTGGACGCGATGTACTCGGGACATGTCAGATGCTCTGATCACGTCGCAAGGGTTGATGTTCTGCCAGACGTCATGGGATGGATCGTAGGTTTCTCCGTGGGCGCGGCTTGGGATGAGAGTGTACATCAGTTTCCGCGCGGCCAGAGTGCCGGGGAGATTGTTGTATGTGGTTGGCGACGTCGCGGGGCGCCAGCCTTCCATGGGGCAATTCTCGTACAGAATGGTCACCCCAAGGTCTTCGGCGTACTTGATGATTGGCCTGAACACCCTGCCGTACTCCTCGAGGTTCCTCTCGAAACCCCGGTCTTGCGCGCCCAACTCGGCGTTGTATCCCACAAACGTCCCAACCTTGACGTTGTTCCGGTCGCCACCACACAGGTGCGCAATTCGAATGAGGCGAAGCAAATGATCCTGATTGCGCACCCGTTGCTCGGGATCGCCTCCGATAAGGTTCTCATAGGCGCCAACCGAAAAACGCAATCCCTCGCGCTGGCACACGTCAATCAACCGCTTCGCCTGCTCCAAACCGAAATCCTCGTATTCGAGGTGCGTTGCAACGTGGTCCTTTCGAGTGCCATCCCGTCTGAACACGCACAGTTCCATGCCCTGTGCGCCGATCTCCTTTGTGATCCTGACGATTTGATCAAAACCGAGCGGCTTGAATGCCGAGGTCATCACCCATATTGGATTGTTCATGGTCGTTCTTCCTGGACTAGAGCTTGTTACTGTTGCATTACCAACCGCCGCAGCCGGGTCATGTCGATTGCGGCCGCAGTTTGCCAAGAGTTATGTTGTTCACCGAGGGACTACCTCACCACATGAAAGCGCCAACCGCAAGCCTGTAAACAACAATGCAGTGCGTGACAGAAAAGCGTCTCTCGGTTAACCTCTGAAGCGTCAAGCCTGACACGTCGAATGCCGGCCAACGTCACACCCGAATACGAAAAAGCTGAACAGCGCTATCGGGAAGCCACAACCGACGCCGAACGAATAGCCGCGCTTGAGCAGATGCTTGCCACAATCCCAAAACACAAGGGAACCGAAAAAATGCAGGCCGACATCAAGCGCCGCCTGAGTCAGTTGCGCAAGGAACAGCAGAAGGCCAAGCGAGCCAGCAAAGGACCAGACCCATTCCACATCCCAAAGAGCGGCGCCGGCCAGGTTGTCCTAATCGGCCCGCCGAACACCGGAAAAAGCAGCATCTTGGCGGTCGCGACTCACGCGCCCGCAAAAGTTGCCGAGTACCCGTTCACAACCACGATCCCACAGCCGGGCATTTGGGAGAAAGAAAAGGTCCCGATAGAGCTGGTGGACACCCCGGCCATCACGATCGAACGGGTGCCAACCGGGCTCATGGGCACAATACGGAATTCGGACATCGTCTGTGTGGTTGTGGAGGCGTGTGCCGGGGCGGTCGAACAGGCCGAATCCACCCTTTCAGTTCTGTCGGAACGCGGTCTAAGCCTGCGCACGGTGCCGATCAATGTGCGCAGTCTCAGCGAGTCCACACTCAAATCAGGGTTGATAGTGGCGAACAAAGCTGATTTGGACAAGGAAGGGACAGTTGCAGCGCTTCGCGAGCTTTATGCGCCGGGGATCGATGTCCTGGGCGTCAGCACAAAGACCGGCGAGGGGTTGGACGCGCTTTTCCAACGCCTGTGGAGTCTCTTGGCGGTAATTCGTGTGTATGCCAAACGACCTTCCAAACCGCCCGATATGCAGAAACCTTTCATACTCCCCGCAGGATCAACTGTCGTGGACCTCGCACGAAAAATACACCGGGATTTGCCGGACCGAATGAAATACGCCCGGCTCTGGGGTCATGCATGCTTCGCCGGCCAACAAGTCCACAGCTCCGAACCGCTCCAAGACGGCGACGTGGTCGAAATTCACGAATAGCCCTGGCCCGGAAACCTCACCGCCTAACCAAGCCAAGAAACCCAAAGCTCCATTCCGGCGAGATTTCCCGGCCAAGCGTAGCCTCGCCCAAGGGTGTGCCGTGAAATTCACGCTCTGTGCAATCGAACGCACAGTTCACATTGCTGCGGGAGATGCTTAGTTTCCGTGCCCTTTGATGAGGGGGCTTATGGGTCCTGGCCGTCTAATGGGTTTGCAAAGTAATTTCGGGTGTGTAGAATAAACGGACCAAGCTGGCACGAATGAGACAATTGTTCGCCATTGCGCGGAATACATTTATGGAGTTGGTCAGGCAGCCGGTTTTCCTGCTGCTGATGACCGCCTCTGGTGTATTCGGTGTCTTTCTCGCCGTGGTTCCGTACTTCGGGTTCGGCGATGATCCAAAGATGGTGAAGGACAGTGTTCTGGCGGTGATGCTTGTTTCCGGGCTTGTCGGTGCAGTGCTGAGCGCGTCGGCGTCGGTAGCCCATGAGATACGAACAGGTACTGCTCTTGCGGTTCTTGCGAAGCCGGTCAGCAGAGCACAGTTCCTGCTCGCGAAATACCTCGGGCTCGCGGGCGCGCTTGCAGTGTTGACCTATTTCAATCTGATTTCGTCGCTGCTGAGCAGCCGCATGGCCTACGATGCCTACGGTTCCACCGACACCCTCGCGTTCTGGATTTACATGGCGGGTGTTGTCGTTGCTTACGGCATTGGCGCGTTCGCCAACTACTTCCTAAATCGAAACTTTGTCGCAGACGCAGTGGCGGCGCTGGTCGTTGTCGGAACGCTGGCATTCGTGGTGATCAACTGTTTTGACAAGGAAGGCGCGCTGCAGACTTTCGCCAAAGGGATTGACTGGCGCCTGATACCGGCAGCGGTGCTGATATTGTTTGCGCTGTGGATTCTGGCCGGGGTCGCGCTCTGCTGTTCAACGCGATTCGATATGATACCGACGCTTGCGATTTGCACTGCAGTGTTCGTGCTGGGCTTGAT
>JARYMD010000261.1 GCA_029907285.1 Verrucomicrobiota bacterium
CAACGTTCAACTCTCAACGTCCAACGGGGCCGCGGGTTGGCAATGCCAATGGCTTTAACCGCCCCCGCTCAACAGCGCAGCGCTTCAAACCGTGTCGAGTCTCCCTAGGCACGGCAATCTCACCAGAAAAAGGCTCTGTGTGCGCCTGGCTGATCGAACGGGAAGAATTCCGGACCGGGCAATCACCTTGGGCATCAGGCGCTCCACAATCGGCCGATCGCGAGGCTCTTACTCGCGAATTCACTGATTGCTGACGCGGTTTGTTTCAGCCCCGGCCGAGGTTGTCTTCGCCAATTCCTCGATCTTCCTTTCAAGCCGGGCCCTCAAAGCCGGCATCTCGGTCAAGAGACGCCGGCAAACCCCAATTGCAACGTCAGCCTTGTTTTGCGATTCGGCCAGCTCAACTGCCGCGAGACCCGCGCGTTTGACCCAATACGGGTCCGGCGTTTCGCCTGCACGGAGGTTGCGACCATAAAGAATGCGAAGGTAATGATCCATTGCCTGGCTCAGAACAGGCTGGCGTTCGCCCTCGGGCAGCAGGGACGCCTGCTTTTCCCGAACCACCCCCAATTCAAATTCAGCCTGGCTTCTCACGGCAATGCTGGCCGGCGATTGAATTACCTTGTTGAAAGCGTCGGCAGCCATTTCGTAGCGCTTTGCATCCTGTGTTGCCAATTGAAGATGGCATTCGCCTATCCTGCCCCATGCCACATGCGCCAGCTCGTTGGCGGGCCAGTTTTCCGTGATTTTCGAGAACGCGTTAATCGCTTCACCAAAACGCGCCAAACTGTTGGTTTCTCCACCGGCAGGCTCCAATGTGAATGTATCGCCCCTGAAAAGATACGCCTCGGCAACTATCGAAATCGGAATGGGCGACGTGGCCACATAAAGAGGGCCGTTCGTGATTATCCAGTCGAAATGGTCCCGCGCGCTTCGATAGCTCTGCCGCGCCACGGCAGCGCGCCCGGCCATGAGCCGTGCACGGTACGCAATTTCTCTCAGGGCCGGATTCGTGTTCTGAAGGATGGCGCGGTTCTGGAACCGCAGCTCTGCTTTTCCGTAGTCTCCCTGATTGAAGTGGTACTCTCCGATGAGGTACTGGGCCAGTGCCACATTGGGGTTATCAGGGAATTTTGCGCAGAAGTCTGCCAGCAGGCTGACCGCGTTTGTGTCGGGTTTTGCCCTGTATGAAAGCCGGGCGAGATCAAACGAAGCCAGCGCAAGCAGCGAGGTCGGCACGTTGGTCTGCCCCCCGTAAGCGCCAAACCACCCCTTGAGTGCGCTGATTCCTTCATTGATCAGGTTCTGCTGCTCATATGTTTTGGCGATTTCGAGCCGCACTTCGGGCAGCAGCGCCGAGTTGGTGAATGTGTTTGTAAACGTTTCGAATACGGAACGCGCCGTCTGTGAATTGCCAAGCCGGCTGTGCGCGTGGCCCAACAACAGAACTGCGCTCGATGTCAGACCGTCGGCGGGGTATTGCTCAACAAGCTTCTGCACTGCAGCGGTTGCCGCGGCAATGTCGTTCATGTCAATGCTCGTTCGAACAACCTGGAACAACGCCTGCGCGGCAAGTGCGTTTGTCCATCCCGGCGCCGCAGCCTGATTGGTTGCCACAACCCAGTAATTGGAACGCGCAGCCGCAAGGTCCCCCGCCAACACCTGTGAATCGGCCAGTTTGAACGTCGCCATGGTCTTCAGAGCCGGATCGGAAAGCGTCTCGGCGGCCTTTCTGAAACTTGCTGACATGTCAACAACACGATTTGTCCCTTCCTCCCACAAACAGATGCCACGGTACAAGTGTGCACGGCCGATGAATTGGCTCGATGGATAATTGGTCGCAAGCAGGTCAAACTGAATCCGCGCTTGCTGCAAAAGGTTGCTCAACGACATCCCGCCCGAAGGCGCACTCGCCTCGCCAGATTGTTTCAAAGCCCGGTACTGAGCCAGTCGCAGCTCGCCAATGCTGAATGTGGCAAGGTCCAAAAGTTCGTCCCCGGGATGCCCCGCAACAAATGATTCCAGCCACTTGGCGGTCTCGGGAGCATTCGCAGGGACCGAACCAATCGCAACGATCCGTTGCAACGCGGTTCGGCGCTGGCTCGCGGGCGCGTTCTTGATCAGGGCGCGCTCGTACGCAAGCCTTGCCGATTCATGCTGTCCCAGTTTCTCGAGCGCTTCCCCTTCGATCAGCGCTGCTGCAGCTTGAAGCTCGGGGGCAACAGCGTTTGTGACCGATGTCCAAAGGTTCGTCACACATGCCAGCGTCTCAGGCCATCGCTGCGCAGCCGCATGAATCCTCGCCATGACATATGACCTGTGCCATGCGAACTCAGGCGGCATCGAACGGCTTTCGAGTTGTTTCAGAACCGATTCAGCTTCGCTCACCTTGCCCGCGGCAAGTTCAAGTTCAGCCAGCAGCAGCAGGCCGCGTTGGACCCATGTCTCATCCGGATGAGCTGCGGCTTCCTTTTGAAAAAAACCGCCTTGAGCGCTCAGGAGACCGATCGCACCGGCTGTGTCGCCCGCCCGATGTTTGGCGTGCGCCTGATGATAGGCCGCCTGCAAACGCATCGGCGAGTTCGTGTGCGCATCAAGGAACCGCCCAAAAGCGTCGGCCGCTGCTTGCCAATCGCCCTTCGATGCCAGAGCGCTCGCATGCCAGAAATCGAACTCGTCCCGCTTCTGGGCAGATCGTTCCGCTGTTTCTTTCAGAATTGAGATTGCATCATCGACCCGCCCGAGTTCCATCCTCGCACGCGCCTGGATCAGCCACACCTCCGGCAGATACTCCGAACTCTGGAACTGTTTGACGAACTCAGTTGATTGACGATCGACAGCTTCATACAGGCCGTCTGCAAACATCTTGCGGAGAGCTTCGACAGCAGTCGTTTCCTCCGGCGTGGCGCACCTGGCAGCAAGCGAAAACGCCACAAGCACCGCCACAAGGGCCAGCAATAAATAACTCTTTAACAACCGGGTCATTGATTTGTTGGACGATTCGGATCGTTCGCGTATTGCCTTGGTACAGCCGGCGCATCGTAAGACGCTGTTCCGGCAGACCGCTCCTGGACATGACGCTGAACACCGGCAACTGCGGCGCCAAAAAGCTTCTTGAGCGCATGGCCGGTGTGACTTGCCGGGCAGCGCATGATTGTATCGGGCGGCCCTTCAGCAACGATGAACCCGCCGGCGTCACCCCCCTCCGGGCCAAGGTCGATTATCCAATCAGCGCATTTGATCACGTCCAGATTGTGCTCAATAACAATAAGTGTGTTGCCCGCCGCTCTGAGTTTGAAAAGCACATCCAACAATCTCTCCACATCGTGAAAATGCAAGCCCGTGGTCGGCTCGTCGAGCAAATAAACCGTATCTCCAAGAGAACGTTTGCTGAGTTCGGTGGCCAGTTTGAGCCGTTGTGCTTCGCCGCCGCTCAACGTGGTCGCTGCCTGCCCAAGCTTGAGATAGCCCAAGCCAACCTCAGCCAAGGTCGCACAGGCCTCGTGTATGTTGGGAATGGCACGGAAAAACGAGACCGCCTCCTCGACCGTCAGCTCCAGCACATCGGATATGTTCAAACCCTTGTACGTGATCTCCAGGGTCTCCCGATTGTAGCGCCGACCCGAACATGCTTCGCACGTAACGTACACCGGCGGAAGAAAATTCATCTCGATTTTCATCACGCCGTCGCCCTGGCATTTTTCGCATCGCCCGCCCCGCACATTGAAACTGAAACGCCCGGCTTCGTACCCGCGCACCTTGGCCGCAGGCAAACTCGCAAACAGGTTGCGGATGTGATTGAAAATGCCGGTGTATGTGGCCGGATTGCTGCGCGGCGTCCGCCCTATCGGACTCTGGTCAATAACCACAAGCCTGCCCACATGCTCGATCCCATCAATCGCCGTGTGCGCCCCTGGATGTTCTGTGCTCCCGTAAAGCCGCCGCGCAAGTGCCCGCCGCAAAATGTCATCCACAAGCGTGCTCTTGCCCGAACCGCTTACACCTGTCACACACGTAAATGCCCCAATCGGAAAGCCAACGGTGATGTTTTTCAGGTTGTTCTCACGCGCCCCTGTCACCCTCAGCCATCCCCGCTCGCCCGGCCTGACGTGCTGTTTTGGCGGAGTTATGGCCAATTGGCCACGCAAATATCGCCCGGTAAGCGATGCAGGATTTGCCTCGATTTCGGCCGGCGACCCCGCCGCCACCAGTCGGCCGCCATGAACACCCGCCCCAGGTCCAAGGTCCACCACGTAGTCCGCGCGCCGTATCGTCTCCTCATCGTGCTCAACAACAATCACCGAATTGCCAAGGTCCCGCAATTCCTCGAGGGTTCGCAAAAGCCGCTCGTTATCGCGGTGATGCAACCCGATGCTCGGTTCGTCCAACACGTAAAGAACACCGACAAGCCCCGCCCCAATCTGCGTTGCAAGCCGAATCCGCTGTGCTTCACCGCCGCTGAGTGTGCCGCTCTCGCGGTCAAGCGTCAGATAGTTGAGGCCGACATTCCTCAGAAAGCCCAGCCGATTCCTGATTTCCCGGATAATCTCGCCCGCGATCTGTTGCTGAAAGGGTGTCAGCTCAAGCTCAGAGAAGAATCTGTCGGCAGATTCAACCGACAATGAGCAAACGTCCATTATCGACAGCCCGGGTATTTCAGGGCCGTTTTCCGAACGCGGCGACGCCACGTAACGACGGCGCATCTGCATGTCGCCTATTCTGATGGCCAGTATCTCGGGCTTCAATCGCCGCCCCCAGCAGGCATCGCAAGGCTGCAGCGCCATGAACGCCTTCAGCCTGCCCCGGGTGAACTCGCTTTCGCTCTCCTTGTAAATCCGTTCCAAATTGGGCAGGACACCTTCAAACGGACGGGTGATCTTGCTCATTTTGCCTGCCCGCCAAAACGTGAACTCGATCCGTTCGTCGCCAGAGCCATGTAACAAAACGCGTTTGAACTGTTCCGGCAGGTCTTTGTAAGGCGTGTCAAACCCCACGCCGTAATGCGCCGCTAGCCCCTTCAAAATGCTCTTGTAATACCCGATCATGCGTTTTCCAGTGCGGCGCCACGGAACCACAGCACCTTGTTCGAGCGATTTTGTGTCGTCAGGAATCACAAGCTGCGGGTCAAAAACGTATTTTTGCCCCAGCCCATGACACACCGAGCATGCCCCCAGCGGGCTGTTGAACGAGAAATGTTTTGGTGTTGGGGTGTCAAAACTCTTTCCAGTGGCAGGGCTGAACCTCTTGCTCGAGTACATCGTCTCATTCCATGGTGCGTTGACGTCCGAGCCCGCGGACTGATGCAGAAGAATCAGCCGCCCAGCCCCCCATTTGAGCGCTGTCTCAACCGAATCCGCCAGCCGGGATCGTACCGCCGAATCAACAACGAGCCGGTCAACAACAACATCGATTGTGTGCTGAGATTTCGGGTCCAGCCTCGGACGCATGTTGCCCGCAAGCTCGACCAACGCCCCGTCAATGCGCGCTCGGACGAACCCCTCGCGCGCCAGCCGTTCGAGCACATCGCGGAATTCACCGCGTTGATTTGAAACGACCGGCGCCAGAACCATTATCCGCGTTCTCGGACTATGCCCCAGAATCCGGTCCACTATCTCGCTCGACGTCTGAGAGGTCACCAGCCGCCCCGTGTCAGGGCAGTACTGTTGCCCAATGTGCGCAAACAGCAGCCTGAGGTAATCGTAGATTTCCGTGGCTGTGGCGATCAATGACCGCGGGTTTGTGGCCGCAGTGCGTTGCTCGATTGCAATCGCAGGCGACAGCCCGTCAATGAAATCCACGTCGGGTCTTTCAAGTAGATCAAGAAACTGGCGCGCATAAGTCGAGAGCGACTCCATGTACTTGCGCTGGCCTTCGGCAAATATCGTGTCAAATGCAAGCGATGATTTGCCCGAACCGCTCACGCCCGTGATAACCACCAGTTTGTTCCTCGGAATCGACAGCGACAGGTTCTTCAGATTGTGAACCCGTGCGCCGCCGATTCTGATAAAGTCGTGTCCCATCTCAACCTTCTGTGCTCAAATGCATGTCAATCAACCTACCCCAATGGCGCCACGCTGCAAAGCCGGCTCCCACCACCATCTCCAACCAAGGCCTCTGCAGCTCACCGCAAAGAAACACGGAACAGACAGAACATCAATGACCGGTGCAAATCAAGTTCATCATCTCAACCAAACCCGCCCAGCCAAATCATCTTCCAACCCGGAAATCTCACCGGAGTGAAGGCATCGGTGTATCCGAGGGGGTGGCCGGTGAGATTTCCGGGGTAGGGGCGCCATCAAACCCGCCGCTGTCCCGGCAACGCAACCAACCGGTTTGTGCATGCGCCTTGAGTGCGATGCCGCTCCTACGGAGCTTGTCCGGCGGGCGTCCGCCCACACTACAAATA
>JARYMD010000262.1 GCA_029907285.1 Verrucomicrobiota bacterium
TGCTGTGGTACAACTCGGGGGGGCCGCACAACATCGTCACTGAAAAACCGCGCGACTGCATGACTTATCGCGAGGTTCGGCGGTTCGAGCTTGATCTGCTCAGGAAATGGGGGGTCAAAGGCGTGAAAGTCGATTTCTTCCAAAGCGACAAACAGAACATCATAACTCTTTACCATGACATTCTGCGAGACGCAGCCGACTACCAGATCATGGTCAACTTCCACGGTTGCACTTTGCCGCGCGGTTGGTCTAGAACCTACCCGCACCTGATGGCCATGGAGGCAGTCAAAGGTGCTGAAAACTACATTTTCACCGCAGATTTCCCCACACGAGCCCCGGTGCAAAATACGATTACTCCGTTTACGCGGAATGCGGTCGGCCCCATGGATTACACACCTGTCGCGTTTACGGCCCACAATCATCCGCACCGAACCACCTGCGCGCATGAATTGGCGCTGGCAGCGTTGTTCGAGTCGGCATGGGTCCATTTCGCCGACAAGCCTGAAGCCTACCGCGCGTTGCCTCCGGAGCCGAAACAGTTCCTCAAGGAACTGCCGGTTGCATGGGACGACACGCGTTTTGTGGCCGGCTATCCCGGTCAATACGTCGTATTGGCGCGCAGAAAGGGATCGGTCTGGTATCTCGCGGGCGTCAACGGCCAGGACCGTCCGCGAGAAATCCACTTGAGATTTGGACCTTGGTTGGCTGGTGGAACATGGAGCATGGCACTGATCGCTGATGGCGGCGATGCGCGCAGCTTCGACACAAAGAGGTGCACAATAAGCGGCAACGAAGGGCCCGTGATCAAGATGCTCCCTTACGGCGGTTTAGTGGCAACTTTGAAACAGCAATAGTAGTATGGCTGGCAGCAGCACATTCCATTGCCGTTTCGGAGAATCCGGCTGGACATCAAAAGCCGTCCTGTTGTGCGGAAAGCCTTGGTTCAGCGGCTCGAGTTGCGGGTGCCAACCCGCTGTTGCTTTCGGCGGCAACCCTGCACCGGCCAGAGTGGTGCGACAGAGCGGAGTTCTTGGCAACCCGCGTGATTCTCACGAAAGGGCCACTTGGCTGTGGCGGTGCCGCTTCTGGCGGTATTCCTTTCTAATTGCGCTGCTGGTTGTACTGGTCGGCGCAGGGCTGGTTTCAGCGGCCGAACGGGTGGTGGCCGAGTGGTTGTTCGACAAAGATGGCGACTATGACGGATGGGTGGCGAACGATCACATAAGAGATGCGCATGTAAGTGACGGGACGCTCTCGGGACGCGTCGTTGGTGGTGATCCCATCCTAGAATACCAGCCTTCACTCAACATAACCGCCAGCCCATGGCAAGTGATCGAAGTGCGTTTGCGGGCCGACCGCGACGGTCCTGCGCAGGTTTTTTGGAGCAATACACGCGAGGGGCGATACAACGGGTTTTCCGGAGACAAGACAACTGACTTCAACGTCGTTGGGGATGGCGAGTGGCACACATATCGGTTGCTCCCGTTTTGGCAAAAGGAGGGCAAAATCGTTCGTTTACGTCTGGACCTTGCGGACGGGATGAGGTTTGAGGTGGATTCAATTCGCATTCTTGAGATGGAAATGCCGGAGGCAGCGGCGACTCTGGATTTTGATTTTGGCCGAGGGCCGAGCGGCTGGTTGCCTGTTGGCAGCGCGCAGTTGTGCGCAACCAACGGCGCAATGGTTGTTCACATGGAGAAAGCCACTGACTTCATATTGTCGCCGCCGTTTAATTTCGACGCACTCGAGAATTCGGTTGTTGCGGTGCGCATGTCCACAACCTCGGGGCGCCGTGGGAGAATATTCTTCGCCACAGACAAGACTCACGGGTTGCACTGGCTTGATTTTCCGATAACCGCTGATGGCCGGCAGCGTGTTTACAACGTGGCCATGCGCGAATCAGGAGACTGGCAGGGGCGCGTGCTTGCTCTGGGACTTCGTCCCACCGACGCCTTGGGGTCGCCCGCAACAGTCCGCAGCATTGCGATTGGCCGTGAACCGCAGGGGCCGCCGCAGTTGGTCTTGCGCGCGTTCGCACTGGACGACGCCGCGCCGAGGGTCGGTGTCCAGGCGCGGATAACTGCAATCGTGTCGAACGCAGGCGGCACCACAGCCAGCAACGTGCAATTTCAGTTGAGTTTGCCCACAGGGCTTCGCTTGGTGGGAACCAACGGGCAGACGACGCTCCTGCGCAGGCTTGGCATCGGCGCGGAAACCACACTGAGCTGGCAGGTTGTGGCCGATCGCAGTCTGACCAACGAGATCAGGTTGCGAGTCACGGCTGACGGTGCTGAGCCAGCAACGGCTTGCGAGTCTCTGCAGGTACCAGCTCGCAAACCATTGGCTTTGGCGGCCGACGAATCATACGTGCCGCGGCCCAAGCCGGTTCGTGGGAGAATTGATGTGGGTGTTTACTATTTTCCGGGATGGCGTGACGCCGGCAAGTGGACTCCGATCTTGAGGTTCCCCGAGCGCAAGCCGGTGCTGGGCTGGTATCGCGAAGGTTCGCCTGAAGTGGCCGACTGGCACATAAAATGGGCGGTTGAACATGGCATAACGTTTTTCGCCTACGATTGGTATTGGGTCAAAGGCAGCCGGCAACTTGAGCACGCGCTGCATGACGGCTTTTTTCATGCGCGTTACCGTCACTTGCTGAAGTTTTGTTTGTTGTGGGCCAACCACAATCCGCCCAACACACACTCGCTCGACGACAGCGTTGCGGTTGCGCGTTTTTGGATCACCAATTACTTCAATCGACCGGAGTATTATCAAATCGAAGGCAAACCCGTGATCATCTTTTTCAGTCCATACAATTTTCGTTCTGATCTTGGGGTCGATGGCACGAGGGAGTCGCTCAATGCCATGCGCGAAGAATGCCGACGGGCTGGCTTGAACGGCCTTTACATCGTTGCGTGCGTCAGCGGACCGCATGAGGTTGAAGATGAAGGTTACGACGCTGTCACTTGCTACAACTGGGCAGGGCTGGGCTTGATTGGCGCTGAGAAGCAGGGTCCTTTTTCCGCGTTGATCGAAGGCTATCACCGGAATTGGGAAACATTGATCGAACAAAATCGACTGCCAATCATATTGCCGATCAGTGGCGGGTGGGACAGCCGTCCCTGGCACGGCAACAATGCAATGGTTCGTGACGGGCGCACACCGGCCTTGTTCAAACGCCACCTGCAGGAAGCTCGTGACATTCTCGAGCGTTGTGCCGGCAAGACCAACCTTCTGCCCGCAGTGATCATTGAAGCGTGGAATGAATGGGGCGAAGGCTCTTACATCGAGCCACACAAGGAATTCGGTTTCGGATATCTGGATGCCGTGAGGGACGTGTTCACGGCGGCACCCACGGAACACGAAGACCTCGTGCCGCACGACGTCGGAATTGGCCCGTATGATGTTCCGCTATAGCAACCTGCGCGGACGGCATGGACTTTCGGCCGTGACACCGAAGGTTTGAATAATGCCGTGCAACGCGACCCTGTAAGGCATCGCGGTGTCACATAATCCGCGATGCAACGGCGCGATTACGACGCTCCGCCTCGACCCCTGCACCTGGTCCGGCATGCGCGTTGAACTTGACGTAATCCGGCTCGCTTTGAGGTTTAGCCCAAAGCATTGAGCCGAAAGCTCTGCTTTTCATCGAGCCTTGCATCAAGCAGGGCGGGTTGGAACGCGTCCTCTGTGGCGCGCGAAATGTTTGGAGCGTGTTGGTTATTTCTTTGCCATGGCCTTGGCAACTGCAGCTTCGAGCGCCGGACCGCGAAGGTTCTTGCCAATAATCTTTCCTTCGCCGTCGAGAAGGTATGTTGCCGGGATGCTGTTGACCCCGTATTTCTCGGCGAGTTTGTTTTCCCAGCCTTTGCCGTCGAAGAACTGTTGCCATGTCATTTTCTTCGCTGCGACGAACTGTTCGAGCCGAGCCTTGTCGGTATCGAGGCTGATGCCGAGGATTTCGAATCCGGCTGGGTGGTGTTTTTCGTAAGCGGCGAGCACATTTGGCAATTCTGCTATGCAGGGGCCGCACCATGTGGCCCAGAAATCAATCAGCACAACCTTGCCCTTGCAGGCGGCGAGGTTGAAAGGCTTGCCTTGAATGTCTTTTTCGTCGAAATCAGGAAACTTGGTTCCTTCGGCAAGACTGCGTTGGATTCTCTCTGCCTCTTCCTGTTTTTTGACGCGTGTGACGGCTTTGCTGTCGGGGAAGTCTTTCTTCAATTGTTCAATGAGCTGCTTTGCTTTTTCCTCGTTGTTCAAGACCCGGATGTACAACAAGGCTTTCATGAAAAGGACCTGGGCGACCTCATCGGTTTTTTCGTCCTTATGTTTGGCGAGGATGGCGTCGAACGCTTTCAATTCCTCAGCGAGTTGGGCTTCAGACCGCTCGCCTGCTTTCAGTTTGGCCTGTACTTTGGCCACAAGTTCCTTGAGTTCGTCGGTCACCTGGCTTGTTTGTTCAGCCGCTATGACAACTGATTGGCCGCTGAAAATGAGCGCAACGGCAACGATGGTGGACAACAGATAGACTTTCATTAATGATCCTGTTTTATCTGACATGCTGCGGATGAATTCCGCGGCGTTTGTTGAAGGCATGGGAACAGCCCCTGAGAGCAAACGCAAGCACAATCACCCAGCCCGCCACAGCCGCAATCGAACGCAGTGCCCGTGAGAATTGCATTGGTTGCATGGAATCCGCTCTGTCGCGGTGCTGCGTCAAAGTTGCTCAAGAGGCGGTTCCAATGCACAATATCGGCTCATGAAATCCACAAAAGGATGCGTTCTTGTGCTGGTTACCGCGCCTGACGTCAAGACCGCCCGCAATCTGGCAAGGCTTGCGCTCGAAGCGCGCCTTATAGCGTGCGCAAACCTTCTGCGAAACATCGAGTCCCACTATTGGTGGAAGGGCAAAATCGAGAAAAGTCCGGAGGCGCTCTTGGTGATGAAAACTACCAGCAGTGCTGTTGCAGGCCTCGAGAAGCTTGTCCTGGCCAATCACCCTTATGACACGCCAGAATTCGTTGTTATGAACATTCACGCCGGGACTGATCGATATCTCGAATGGATTCTCGGGGAAGTTAAACGCTGAGCTTGCTTTTTGCGCCAACGCAAAGCGCTTCGCGCCCCAATTGGCGCAGAAACAGGCTTTGGATATTTGTGGAATCCGCGAAATCCGCGGTCGATTGACTCCATCTTCTATTCTGCTTTAACGCGTTAATCGCGGATTTCGCGAAAGACGCGTTAGAGGAATTAGCGGCGACGGGAGCGCGGCCGTCTCGGCCGTATCAACCCAATGACCGATCTTGCGGCCAGTTTTCATCACGCGAATCTGGCGGCCCAAGATTCACCTTAACCCCAAGTCCTTCCCAATTCCCCACCTATCTTGCATCCGCCGAAACTCCGGTCTCCGGAACTCCGAAACTCCGGATTGGCGCGGGCTTTCAGCCCTTGCTGTCAATAATTTGGCTCACTACCTGGGGCGTTGCCCCAGGCTGGTATAGACCGGGCCTTTGGCGCTTCCAAGCGCGTGCGGATTGGCAGCAGTGATTACAATGGAAACCCTTGTTGCTGACCCTGACGCCTGACTCGTGACCCCTGTCTCCTGTCCGCTGTCCCGTTGTCGCAGGTCTATGGTCTGTGGTCCATTCGCGATGGTTTTTCCACAGATTTCGGCGTCGCCCACAGATTGACGCAGCAGGATAAGTTGAATGTTACTATTGGTTCACCCGCCTGGTCGCCCGTTTGGGGACGCTCAACGTTCAACGCCTCAACCCTCAATGCTCAACGCTAACGTGCCAGGACAATTCCTAACCGCCGTGTCCGAACCGATTGGCCTCAGCCAAGGCCCGCAGGGCCGACATAGTTGTAGCGCGGCGGGCCGCAAACCGGACAAGCTCCGTAGGATCGGCATCGCGCCGAACGCGCATTCACAAACTGTTTGGTTGCGTTGGCGGGGTGGCGCCGGGTTCGATGTCGCCCCTACGGGGCTGATGAGCTTGTCCGGGGACTGGCTAGCTACAAAGATGCCGCCCCTCCGGGGCTGCGTGCGAACTGCGAAGGGCAGCCGAATTCAAGCAGCGCGGGTTGTGACACAGTGGAGAGCATTTCGCTGTTGGTTCTGTGAGGTGCGGGTTGCCCCAAGCCGGCATTATTTCCGAATCTTTTGAAGACACCTGCCTCGCAGGCTGCTTTGGGGCTATCATTATGTTGGAAAGTCGTTCGTATTCGCGAAGATTTTTACGCCGCGAGTTTGCTCAGTTTCTCTGTATCTGTTTGTTTGGCAGCAAGTAAGGCGCTGACAACAGCACGATGTTCGGAGGTGAGTTGGATAAAGTGCCAGGCACGTTGTTTGGGTTTTGTCCACGGATTGCGGTGTGGCC
>JARYMD010000263.1 GCA_029907285.1 Verrucomicrobiota bacterium
CGCTCCCAGTTCAACCCGCGAATCGAGGTAAAGCCAGCGTCCTATGCCTGTCCAATCGTACGCGCCGATCAAATACCGCCTTGCGGCCATCATCAATTCGCCCGGCTTCGCATTTCGCGGGCATGTTTCAGAGCATTGGCCACAGTAATAGCAAAGCCACGGCTCAAGCGACCCGCAAAGCCGGTCTTTCATGCCGGTCTGGACGTAACGTATGATTCTCCGGGGAAAGGCAACGTCATCTTTTGACAACGGACAAACCGCGGTGCAATTGCCGCAGTTGAAGCAGGCCTCGATCTGCCGCGCTCCAAGCGCCTTCAAGTCCTGCACAAGGTCTGTGTTAACAACGTGCGCCATTCTTCGCTCCATCAGTTTTCCCCTGCGTTTCCTTGCCGGCAGCAATCAACTCATACCGCGGATAATCTCCGTCCTGATCAACTTCTCTTGCCAAACCATACTTCCTCATGCCGGCCAGATGCCAGAGCACCTGCTTGCCTGCCAAACCCGTTGCGTTGGCAATAGCCGGCACGGTGGCAGGCCCATTCTTGAGCGCGGCTTCGATCGCAAGTCTTTCCCGGCGGAACTGCTTGGCGTATTCAGCGGGGTCTTCGCCTTGCTCCTTGCGCTGATCCCTGAATCTCTTCAGTGCAGCTTTATGATTGTCAGTGAGCTTTGCCATGGGATGAACTTTCAGAGGTTGCAGGTTGACTCGGCAATGGAGCGGAAAGCAAGCCGTCCACCATCGCCTCGAACTGGCTCAGCGTCCACCCTTGCAGATCAATAGCGCGTGTGGGACAGACGGGAACACATGCGCCACAGCCCACGCACAAGCCCGGATTGACACTCGCCAACGTAACGGTCTTGCCTTCGCGCTCGACATTCGTCCGAACCAACGCGCCCTCATACGCGCATTCAGGAAAACAAAGCCCGCATCCAATGCACTTGTCGGCGTCCACGCGTGCCTTGAACGTTTCCAACTCGACAGAATCGTGAGCCAGCAAACACGCCGCCTTCGAAGCCGCGGCAGATGCAGAAGCCAGCGTTTCTTCGATTGTCATTGGCGCCTGGGCAGTGCCAGCCAACAAAATGCCGTTGACTGAAGTCTCGACCGGGCGGAGTTTGGGGTGAACTTCTTGGAAGAAACGATCTGCGCCAATCGGCAGCTTCAGCAGGTTGACCAATTCCCGGTTGTCACGCGCAACCATCCCCACGGCCAACACCAACAGGTCGAGCGGCACAACAATTTCTTCGCCCCATGTCAGCCAATCCTTGAGCCGAACCTGGACGGGATAGCCGTCAACTCCACCTTCAACCAAGGGCGGCTCATCACCATGGAATCGGAAGAATACCACCCCCGCCTCGGACGCGCGCCGATAATAGTCCTCATGCAGCCTGCCATAAGTCCGAATGTCCTGATGGAAATCGAACACAGCAAGATAGGGAAAACGGCGCTTGGCATGAAGCGCCTGATGCAACACCGTTGTGCAGCATACACGCGAGCAATAGTCATTCACCCTGCCATCGGCCTGCGGCTGGTGGATGCCCTCGATCTGGCGGCTGCCGACACAGTGCATGAAACCTATGCGCCGGATTCTTTGCCCGTTGAACTCGATGCCATCCCTGCTCGCGCCAGCCAGTAAATCGATAAACTCCGGCATGGTCACAACCTGGGTGTAGCGCTTGAATCCGTACTCGCCGGAACCCGGCCGGTAATAATCGTGGCCAGTTGCCACAATTATCGCGCCGACAGACAGCTTCTTCTCCTTGGCGCCGCCAGCCTCAACATCGGCCGCGCCGCCCGCCGACGCCGGCCCGACGGCGATGTCATAGTTCCCAAGAAAACCCGAGACACTCTTGATAACCGTTCCAGTCAACACTTCAATGTTTCGATTGTTCTGAACCTCCCCAACCAAACGGTCAATCTGCGCTCTGCCGCTCTCGTCATTGGGAAACAAACTCGCCAACCCCAACAGGCGCCCGCCCAGTTGAGGTTCGCGTTCGACAAGCACCACCCCCACATCCTTTGCCGCCAAATCAACCGCGGCTTTCAATCCAGCAATGCCGCCTCCTATGACCAATGCCCGGCGATGACTCGGAAGCCTTATCTGCTCGAGTGGTTCCGCATGGTACAGCCTGTGCACCGCCGCAGCAAGAAGCCGAATCGCCTTCACCGTCGCCCCTTCAGGGTCGCCGTGGTGCGACCAGCTTCCCTGTTCGCGAATGTTGACGTGCTCGTAAAGGTACGGGTTCAACCCGCCGCGGCGGACCGCAACGCGAAATGTCAGCTCATGCAGAAACGGAGAACAGGACGCAACCACAACACGGTTGAGCTGCTCTTTTTTGATGTCTTCTGCGATCATGGCCTGCCCCGGCTCGGAACACATGAAGCTGTGAACCTTGCTGACGCGCACCCCGGGCACCAGCTTGATGGTTTCTGCGACTTTCTCCGTATCAATCACGTCGCTGATATTCCCGCCGCACCGGCAGACATAAACGCCAATCCGGGGTTCCGGCGCAACCGACTCAACTTGAGCAGTGCTGCGGATCATGTTCCAACAGGGTTTGCCAACCGATCAGGTTTTTGGGCCGGCGATCTTCCGGCGGTACGCATGGCCAAAAATTTCGATGCTTCCATCGCCGCCGCTCCGGCTTCAACAATGCTGTCAACGATGTCCTTCGGCCCCAGAGCGCAGCCTGCGGCGAAAACGCCCTCAACACCAGTCCATGTAATTTTCACGGAGTCAGGCTGGCGCAAAAAACCGTCTTCAGCCGCAGGCGTGTTCAGAGCCTTGGCAGGTTCAAAAACGGGGATCGCACCCTGAGCCAAAACCACCAAATCGTGACGGCGTTCCGCCACACGGCCTGCCTCTTCCTCAAGTTCAACCCTCAATGAAATGTCGTCTCCGGTAACAGGCTCGATGCTCGCCACCTTCGCTTTGACGAACTGGATGCCCATTGCTTTTGCATTCTGATAAAACTGCTCGTGCCCTTTGCCGAAAGCGCGAATGTCCATGTAGTAGATCGTAAGCTCAGCGGTTGGCAATGCACCTGAGAGCAACATGGCCTGCTTGATCGAATACATGCAGCAGAAACGCGAGCAATACAGGACGCCAATGCTCTGGTCCCGCGAGCCCGCGCACAAAACAAAAGCAACGTTGCCGGGCACTTTGCCGTCAGAGGGCCGCAGCACTCTCCCGTAAGGGCCGTGCGGAACAAGCAGCCGCTCCAGTTGCAGAGGCGATATTATGTTCGCCGATCTGGCAGCGTTGTATTCGCGCTTCAACTCGAGAGAGTTCAGCGCAAAACCGGTCGTCAACACAACCGCGCCGGCTTCGACTGTCAGACGTTCCTCACGCTGATCAAACTGGACCGCGTCGGTCGGGCACGCTTTGATGCACGCCCCACAAGCAATGCAGTATCTCGGATTCAAAACCGCTTTCTGCGGCAAAGCGTTGGTAAACGGAACAGCAATCGCTCTCTGAGCCCCCAAACCTTCTTCGAACGGGTCAGGATATTCGACCGGACAGGCGTATTCGCACAGGCGGCATCCGATGCAAAGCGAATTGTCCACATACGTCGGGTGCCTGCACAAATGCACCTTGCGCACACCATCGCTCGATTCCACACGCTCAACGTCCGTCGAAGTCCAAACCTGAATGTTCGGATGGTGGAATGCGGCTGACATTTTGGGAGTGGTGATGCAACTCGAACAATCCAGTGTTGGAAACGTCTTGCTCAGCGAGATCATCTTCCCACCAATGCTGGCCGAACGCTCCACCAACAGCACCTTGTGGTCCTGGTCGCCCAAATCAAGCGCCGCCTGGATGCCGGATATCCCGCCGCCGACAACGACCACATCGAAGTACGCACTCTGCACTTGTGAATTCTGCATCGGTTTCAAGCAGTCTGTGCAGGCAAACCAACACTGGCTCGCAGATCAGCCATTGATTGCCGCCAAAGCGCTTCAGCTCGCTCCCTGTCCACCGGCCCCAAAGAACGCAGTTTGTCGTTCATCTGATTCACCTCTTTGAGGAAAGCCTTGATGCAAACAGTGCAAATGGCAGTGAGCCGAACACGTTCTATCTCCAAACCGCCGCTCTTCATCCGTTTGACCAAACGATCGATCCGGCGCGACAGTTTCTGATACACACCTTCGTAGGGGCAGTCGGTGCCGCACGAAGCCACAATGATGCCATCAACGCCCCTGGCAAACGCGCGCAGATAGAAATCCTCAGGGAAAACCACCGGCGATGGCACACGCAACACGCTTATGTTCGCAGGGTATTCAAGGTGCGCCTTGCCCACGGCGTCCGCCCCGGGATAAGCGCACGCCGATGTCGCAAGCACTATGATGACCGGTTTGTAGTCTGAGGCCATCGTCTTGGGCAGCCGAACAGGCCGCCGTCAACTGTTGTGCTGGTTGTGTTCCCCTCCGCTCTGTAACCCCCCACACAGAGAAAACATCAAGCAGGCCGTTCCCGCAGGCCTACTTCTTCCTTCGCACGAAATGACGATCAAACCCGTCCGCTTCAACGCAGCCAAGATACTCATGGCCAACACGCGCTGCCCACGTCGGTATGTCGTTGCGCGAACCGGGATCATTCGATTGCACTTCAACGATCTGTCCGACCGGGACCGAGCCAACCGCTTTCTTTGCTTCCAGCAACGGGCCGGGGCAGGCGCTCCCGCGTGCATCGGCGACTTTGGCTGCGACTATCTTTGTGAGGTCTTCACTCATAATTGATTTGGATGTACTGGTTATTGTTTCCTAGCGACAGAGCCACAAAACAACCAAAGGTTACAAAACCGCTTCATACATGCATGGACAGATTTGAATGCAGTGCACCACAGCATCGTTGTGCCGTCCTGGCGGGATTTTTCTGTTGCCCACCAAAGCGCTTCCTTGCATGATTCTCCGGCATTTGTCAGGTATCACTTTTGATCACGAGGCCATGCAAAGAGACAGATTCAATGGCTGCTCGGAAAGACGCGCCGCACTCCGGCGCCCAGCATTCTGCTTGTTCGCCACCCTGCTGCTTGCCGCTCCGGCCGCTGTGCAAGCAGCAATAACGGGACAGTGGGATTTCAAGTCCGGTGATCTCTCCGCCACAATCGGACGCCCACTCGAATACTATGACTGGCCCGGCGGCGCAACGGATCAACAGACAGTGTTCGCGACTACAACCGCCCTTGGTCTGCCCGACATCGGCGGCGCACCTGCCCATGTGATGGGGTTTCCTCGCTGCACGCCAAGCATGGGTTACGTCATGTATCCCAATATGCAACCCAACGGTGGCGGGCAGTTCGTCAATCAATACACGCTGATCTTCGACTTGCTTTACCCAGCCGAATCATCCGCAGGCTGGCGCGCATTGGTCCAGATTGACGACCTGTCAAATTCAAATGATGCAGATCTTTTCATTAACCCAAGCGGTGGCATCGGCATCTCCGGCTCTTATCAGGGTCAGATTCGCCCCAATCAATGGCACCGCGTCGCGTTCGTGTTCGACGTCGCCGCACCCGGTGGACCGTCATTGACCAAATACATCGACGGCCAACTGGTGGGCCAGCAGATTCTCGGCGAAGGCATCGACAAACGTTGGGCAATGAACCCAATCGGCGGCATGTTCGGCGAAACCGCCCTGCTCTTTACTGATAACAACGCCGACGGCGGCGACACGCAACCCGGGTTCGTCAGCTCAATTCAAATCCACGACCAGGCACTTTCAGCAGCATACATAAAGGCTCTCGGTGCCCCCACAACTGACGGCATTCCAACCGAGGTTGTGGTGCCCGTTTCAATCGTTTCCCGAATGCCCGCCCCCAACGCAATGAACGTCCCCCCGGGAACGCAAATCGAAGCTGTTCTGGCTGACGGCTCTGTGCCCCTTGACACAAGCACCATCACCTTGAAAGTCAACGGCCAGACCGTCCCACGCACCGTCAGCTCCAACCAAGGACAACACACAATCAGAGCCAGTTTGCCGACCTTGAGCCCGCGATCTCAAAACATAATCGCAATCGAGTTCACCGACCCCGCACAGGGCTCTGTCAGCCACGAATGGAGTTTCCGCATGGCAGCCTACGAACTCGACGCCGACCTCGAGCAGGTGCTTACCAACAAGGTTGTTGCTTATTGGAAAATGGACGATGGACAGAAAAACCCCGCTGAAACTGTCATGACCGACGAAACAGGACAAAACACCACAACCATCACAGCCGGTCTGCCCGATTATTGGCTGAGCGAACCCGCGGCAAAGTTCGGGGGCGCACTCCACGTTGACGGTGAGAACGTCTA
>JARYMD010000264.1 GCA_029907285.1 Verrucomicrobiota bacterium
GGTCGCGCTGCAACCTGTAAACCCTCCGTACTCAGCCGCAGTATTATAGTATATAGCGACGCGCCCACCGCCACCGCCACCCGCACCGTGACCGACGTCAGCTCCTGCGCCACCCGGTCCGCGCCCCGACGGCCCAATCGATCCCGACTCGCCACCCAAATACCCAAGACCATCCGCCGTAATCCGCGCTGCACTCCCAACAACCAGGCTGCCCGCCTCAATCGTAACGCCCACACCCGCCCACTGCCCATCAACCTGCGCACCCCGGTTCTTGCCCACGCAGTAAATGACCCCATCACCCTGTAACTCCAGCAAACCATCCACCACCAAACGCGACCCGACACAGCAACGTGGAATTACCTGAGATAACCAGCGACCCTTGAACTGTGACGGTCGAGCCACCGCCCACACTCAGCACCGCCCCATTTACAATGCTGAGGTCTTTGTAAACGTAGTTGCCCGTGTCCCAAAACGTGTCGCTCGACACCACCAGATCAACCGGGCCTCCGCCATCCATCAACCCCATTCTCCGATCCTGCTGGCGCAAAGCAACCGCCAATTCCCCATCGTCCTCAACGGAAGCCAAAGACCCATCAACGCCGCACAACTGCCCGCTCGGAGGACCATTCGCAGAAAGCAACGATCCAGTCAAAAACTTCTGGACCAAACTCCCTCACTGACAGGCGAATCAGGCAGAGCCTCGCAAACGGCCTTCGCGTCTGCCCTGTATTCACACCCGTCAACTGCACCGCCCAGCACCTGCTCCGAAGAAATCTCTCCTTTCTCATTGTCCTCAAGTGCAGCCACTGAATCTGGAAGTGCGTTCGGATTAGCCGCCCCTTCCGCTTCGTCCGAGTCTCCCGTCACTCGAACGTTCGCGGTCTCAGCCTCGCCGACAGTCCCCTCCGCCCCCGGCTCGCTCTGAACCGGCACACCGCTCAATTCCGCAAACAAATCAAAAGTCGGCGTCCCCCCCGCCTCAGCCAGCCAGCCCGAAGGTGCCTCTTCAACAAGCTCGGTCACCGCGGACTCTGACCCAAACCCGGCGCTCTCCGGCGTTAACCCGTCAACACCCGCCATACCCCCACCAGTCACCAAGGCATCGCCCGAAAGCAATACTCTCGGTTCGAGCAGCTCTATTCGATACAATGACCGGGGATCACACATGGACTTGCCGCTTGGACAACAATCCGAGTTTCAGCCTTGCAACCGCCAGCACAATCATTCCACCCAAAAGCAAACAACCCGTCCGGTTCTCCGGAATCACTGTCAGCGTAGCCGTGCCAAAACGCACAAAGTCGTCAAGTGGAACTCCATCGCCACGCACAAACACCGTCTCCGTCGGCCCAATGGTCCGATGGATTTCAAGCCCCAAGACATATTCTCCCAAACGCACACAGGTAAGATCGAAAACCGCCAGCAGATTACCGCTGTAAAACCGGGCTGGACTTGCAAAGAAATCTACAGTCCCCTTCACAGCCCCAAACCCGGCCCCTGCCTCCTTCCGCGCCCCGGGCCCAAGCACGCCGTCAAAATCCAGCTCAGGCGGCACCGATATCGCCGACACGCCCCCCACACCTCCCAGCTCAGGCGCATAAACAAGCCGCAGACCGTAACTGAAAAGTCCAACCGGCAAAGTCGATTTCAGTTCGATCCGGACCGGAATGGTCTCACCCAACAACGCCTGATATCTGGCCGCGTCAAACCCAATCGGCACTTCATCGGCACAATCGCATACTGCGGCGAAAACCACACCCCGAAGAATCGTCCGGCCCCACACATGACTGAACGCAAAAGCACCCACACGCATCAACCTCTCTCAAACATCTGCAAAACTCGGGCAAATTCTGGCAAGAACAACAACCAACCCTTGACAGCTCCTCTGGAGCCTCCCGACAAGACTCACCGACCACACTTAACTTCACACAATTACCAAACAACGAGCCGACAGAAAAATCGCGTCCAAGCAAAAAACTTGGCCGACAGTCCCAGTCCCGGCGCATGTCTCAAGGCCCCGGCAGAATCAACCTGTTTCTCGCCATGCATTCCCAACTGCAATCTCCAGCTTGCTGCCAGAATTGAGAATCCACTTGCGCCCTCATCCATCAGGTTCGATCAGGCCGCCGGCAACGAATTGTGCCAGCTCATCCCTTGCGATCCGCCCCAAATGCGGAGCAAATATTGAGCCTGTCACACATGCAGCTCAAATCAGCCCTAAAACTTTCTTCGACAAAGTCTTTCGACGCCGCGTGTCCGGAAGCGTCTTGAACAGTGCCTCCCGCGACACCCGTTCCATTTCCCAGCGCTCCGCCTGATTACCAAGCGCTCAGGTCCGAAAGCCCCGCCCTGTAGGATCAGGAAAAGCTCACCGCTTTTCCCCGGCCTCATTCGGTCTTTGGCCAGTGCCGCTGCCCAGCACCGGGTCATGGTTTTAGTCCGCATGTTTCGCAGCCCGGCTGGATTTTCGGGCGCTAGGCAACCCAGAGCCTGCCGAGCCGATTCCTGACCCGGCACTGGCGGATCAAGTCACCTTGGGCTGTTAGGTTTGCGCAACAGATGGTGTCGCCATCTTGGCGCGTCTTGGCCAGAGCCAAGGCCCGCAGAGCCGGTATATTTGTAGTGGGACAGACACCAAACCGAGCAAGCTCTGTAGGAGCGGCATCGCACTCAAGGCGCATGCACAAACCGGTTGGTTGCGTTGCCGGGGCGGTCGGTTTCATACCGCCCCTACGGGGCTTTGTGAGGTTGTTGGGCGTCGGCTCGCTACAAAGATGCCGCCCCTCCGGGGCTGGGTGAGAACTACCCGAGGCGGGAATATTCAAGATGCGCGGGTTGTGACACGCTGGAGAGCATTTCGGTGTTGCTTTTGTGGACTGCAGGTTGCCTAGCCCGGATATTTCGGAATCTTGTGAAGGGGGTTGGTTCACGAGCTGAGAGGTGGATAGCGGCGCGGCCTGAAGAATTGGAGACAAAGTCGGCAGACAAAGCCGCAAAGGAACCCGGCAGCCAGAGATTAGTGTGGTTGTCGCAGTTGTACAGGCTGGCTAATGAGCAGTTCGAATGTGGGTTCATGTCATTTTCGTCGAGATCATGAAGTCTGAGGCTGAGACGCAGGCGCCGATATGGGCAGCGGTGCAGTCCGGGTTCGATCGTGCTTGCAAACGTCCAAGGCCAATGGCGTGCGCTGCGCGTTCGTTTGTTGTTGCCGAGGCCTGGAAACATGGTACGCTCCGCTCATGCCTGAGATCGCCCAATTCGTTAACCGTGGTGCATCATTGATCACCCCTGCTGTGGTTGAAAAGCTCCTCCACAACTTACCGATGTGGAAAGCCCAGTTCACTCAGATCGACGTGCCAAAATATCCCCACCTGGTCGATCAACTCGAGTTCCTCGCCGATGCAGTCGAAGACTGCGCCGAGGGCGTGTACGAGGACCTCCCATATTGCGCCCTTGCCGGAGCCGTTTTTGCTCTGCTCTATGCCCACAACACTTTCGATGTCATTCCGGACTATCACCCCGATCTTGGACGCGCCGATGATTCGAGCGTCGTGCGCGCCGTTCTGATCCAGCATGAGAAGGCTTTCGGCAAATACGCAGCCGCCCGCGGAATTGATTGGAACCGAATCACCAGCCACGCATAGCGTTTCACTTCCGCACACTGCGTTTCATCCTCAGATAGGCCTGCAAAGCCACCTCACGCGCTATTCGATGCTGCACGATTGGAAAGGGATAGTCGCTGCCAAGGCCGATTCCCGCTGATCTGAGTTCGCTCTGAGGCGCTTCCCATGGGCAGTGTATCCAGCGAGTGTTTAACTTAGCCAGTTCGGGCAACCACTTCCGCACATATCGCCCTTCAGGGTCAAACCGCATCCCCTGGACAACAGGATTGAAGATTCTGAAGAAAGGGGCGGCGTCTGCTCCGCACCCGGCGGTCCACTGCCACCCCAAAGTGTTGTTGGCCAAATCGGCATCGGCAAGCCGCTCCCAAAACCATTCAGCGCCCGACCGCCATGAAATCAGAAGGTCCTTAACAAGAAAAGAAGCCACAATCATCCTGACACGGTTGTGCATCCACCCCGTCCCATGCAATTCCCGCATCCCAGCATCAACAATCGGATAACCAGTGCGCCCGTTCTGCCATGCGCTCAGGAATTCCTTGTCAGACCGCCACGGAAACCGCTCGAACTCAGGCCGCAAAGGAGCGTTCCGGGTATGAGGGTAATGCCAGAGCAGATGGTGGGCGAACTCGCGCCAGCCCAGTTCGGCAACAAATTGTGACCGCAGCCACTTCCCTTCAGAAAGCCCGCTTTCCCTTGCATGGCGCTGCAGCGCATGCAAAACCTGCCTTGGACTCAATTCACCGAAATGCAAGTGCGGTGACAGCCGCGACGTCCCCGGCAGATCAGGTCGATTGCGCGCTTCATCGTACGCCGAGAGCCATTCCTTCAAAAAACGATCGAGCTGTGCCCGAGCCCCAACAGTCCCGGGTTTCCACCAATCGCTCAGTCGCGCGATTGGGCTGGTCTGCTGAACAAGTCGCAGTTCCTCCAATGACAACGATGCCGGCCAACGGCGCGGGCCGGACAGGCGGCATGTCGCCAGCGTGGGCCTCGGCGGATTCTGTGTAGCCAGACACGCCCTCCAAAAAGCTGTGAACACTTTGAAAGGCGTACCGGCACGGGTGGTGATCGTTGACGGTTCATACAGCAGAGCGCCATTGAAACTGGCCGGTCTTATCCCAGCTTCAAACAGTGCTTCTTCAACCTCCCGATCCCGCTTGATGCAAGCAGGTTCGCACCTCCGATTCCAAAAAACATTTGTTGCCCCTGTTTCCTTGCACAAGCTGAGAAGAATGCCCATGGAGTTTCCACTTCGCAGAACAAGCTGCGACCCCACCTCTTCAAGTTCCTTGGCGAACGCACGCAGCGAGTGATGCAACCACCACCACGACGCCGTTCCTGGAGGCCATTCTTCGTCCTCCTGCGGCGCCCAAATAAACACAGGCACAACAGGCCCTCCGAGAGCAACCGCGGCATCAACAGCCGGATTGTCCCCAAGACGAAAATCCGACCTGAACCAAACAATGGACACTGGCGCGCTCATGCACTCATTCTCCCAGCATTCGATCATCCGCCGACATCGATTATCTCGAGAGCCTGCGTGGCCTCGCGGTTCTCGGGATCAAGTTCAATCACCTTCTCGAAGCACGATCTGGCTCGATCAACCTGACCCTCCAAAGCAAAAACAAGCCCCCTCGCGAACAGCAGTTCAGCGACCTGAGATCGAGTCGGCGTTTTCCCCGCAGCCTTTTCAGCCCTCAATATCAAACTCACAGCCTGCGACAGCACAACCGGTTCTCCCGACACCCTGATCAGAGTCAATGCCAAAGCCACATTCGCATTGAAATCTTCCGGGTACCGGCGGTGCGTTTCCAAAACAACCCCCGCCATCGCACCAAGCCTGCCAAGTTTCTCCAGCCCCTTCGCAAACAACAGCCTGCCCGATACGTTGTCCCTCCTTTTCAGTTGCTCCTCGCATAACGCGACCAACTCATCCCAACGCCCCGAATCAACCAGTAACACAGCCAGCGCATCCTGCCCGCGCTCAGAATCGAGCAAACTCGCACGACGCAGGTTGTTTTCTGCGCCACTTGTGTCACGGACCACAAAAAGTTGAATGCTGCCGAGCATTTCCATGGCCGCTGCGGCTGTCCACGGCTCGTCAGCCTGCGCAAGAGCATCAAGCCGGCTCATTGCTTGCCGCACCCGCGCGCGAACGCCATCCGGGGCAGAACCCCATGCTTCATGCAATGCCAAAGCTTTGGAACTGCGCGCACCTCCCGCAACGTAACATGACATGAGGGGATAAATCGCCGACATGCTCAACACGCGCGCGTTTGTCGGGCTCAACCGCACCGCTTCAGCCAAATCCACTGCGAGCTCTGCCGGGAACAAGGCCGCCAGCCGCCTGGCAGGCTCTTGTCGGCCACCCTCCCGTGCCCCTGAGACGGCTTCGACATAACACTTTGCAGATTTTGCCGCTGCGCGCCACACTCGAGGTTCTGATTCCCCAGACCCGAGCTCGATCGCACGGTCAAAAGCCGAAATAGCGTCGCCGATTTGATTTTGCACGCGTTCCAACCGCTCTGACGAAATAGAAAACCCGCGGCGATCAGCCAGCCACCCAAGATCGTGCCCCGGTCCGACCAGAAGTGTGCGGTCTCCCGTGACCGATCCAACCGCACTATCAGTCAACAACCGGCCCAGAGCAGCATGCGTCT
>JARYMD010000265.1 GCA_029907285.1 Verrucomicrobiota bacterium
CAAGCAAGCTCCGTAGGAGCGGCACCGAACTCAAGGCGCATGTGCAAACCGGTTGGTTCCGTTGCCAAGACCGCGGCGGGTTTGATGTCGCCCCTACGGGGCTCATGAGGTTGTCAGGGGCTGACCTGATACAAAGATGCCGCCCCTCCGTGGCTTGTTGTGAACTACGCGGCAGCCGGATTCAAGCAGCACGTGTTGTGACAAGCTTGAGAGCATTTCGCTGTTGGTTTTGTGCACTGCGGATTGCCGTGCTCGCATATTTCCGAATTTCTTGAAAGCAGTTGCTTTGCGAGCTGGCAGATCGACAGCCGCTGGGACCTTGAGAATCGGACCTAAGGTCGGCATGCAAAACCGAGAAGAAACCCGCAGCGAGATATTAGCGGCGATTAGTGCCATTGTTGTAGTTGCAGAGAATAGCTGATGATCAGCTCGAAGGCAGGCTCATGTCATTTTCTTCGAGATCATGAACTCTGAGCCTCCCTCGGCGGACTGCTTGGGCAGGTCCGCGTCAGAACCTCGGGTGGCCAAATAACGTGTCTGGCACTCTATTTCTCTCCCGGCTGGGCGCGGGCAAGAATGCCCGCGCTCCCGCAACGCCCTGGAAAAAGCAACGGCACCGGGAGCGCGGCCGTCCCCGGCCGCATCAAGCCGGCGACCGAGCATACACGAGTTTCGATTGCACAAATCTGCCGCACGAACGTTGACCGGCTTGGGTGTTTGGCTGGTCGCGTGCAATGAATCAAGTCTGATGGCCTACACAGCGATTGGCGCTTTGATTGGGGGATGCGGGTTGTAATTCAAGAGCTGCACATCTTCGTAGCGGAACTGCTCGAGGGTGTGAACGTCCGGGTTCAGAACAACTGTTGGGAGTGGGCGCGGGTCGCGCGTCAGTTGGAGACGGGCCTGTTCGAGGTGGTTGGTGTAAAGGTGCAGGTCGCCAAAAGTGTGGATGAATTCGCCGGGTCTCAAGCCTGTTACATGGGCGATCATCATTGTCAGGAGCGAATAAGAGGCGATGTTGAAAGGCACGCCAAGAAACAGGTCAGCGCTTCGTTGGTACAACTGGCAACTCAGTCTGTCGTCCTGGACGAAAAACTGGAACATGGCATGGCACGGGGGCAGCGCCATTTGATCGAGATCGCCCACGTTCCATGCGCTTACAATGAGGCGGCGACTGAACGGGTTTTGGCGGATTTCATCAACAACGCGCTGGAGCTGGTCAATGGTGCGGCCATCGCGGCTTTTCCATGCGCGCCATTGTGCGCCATAGATTGGGCCGAGACTGCCGTCTGATCGTGCCCATTCATCCCAGATTGTAACTCCGTGCTCCTGGAGCCAGCGGACGTTGGTATCGCCGCGGATGAACCACAGCAGTTCGTACAAGACCGACTTGAAATGGACTTTTTTTGTGGTGACCAGTGGGAAGCCAGCCTGGAGATCGTAGCGTGTTTGAGCGCCAAAAACTGCGATTGTTCCCGTGCCTGTCCGGTCGCAGCGGGGTTTGCCGCGCTCGAGCACCAACTTCAGCAGTTCAAGGTATTGCAGCATTTGCGGTTCTCAGGCTTTGCGGTGGGCAACGACAAATGCGTTGAACATCAGGTAGCGCAGCGGCGTCAGGTTCAGCAAAAAATCGATCGCCTTGTGTACGTGCCGGTCCGTGCATTCGACGCGGTCGATAACGCAGCCGGCCCTTTTGAGGAAGAACGCTATCTCGAGGCTGTTTGTGACGACTATGGCGTCGTCGTCCGGCGTGAATGGTTCCTTGATGATCGGCTCCATTCTGTCAAAACGCACCTTGTCAGGTTCCCTCTGCATTTGACTCCGCTTGGCCAACAGACGGCGGAAATTGCGCCATTTGTTCCGCAAACCGCGCATGTGCGGATGATAATCCCTCCAACCTATGGCCCGGAGGAAGTTTGGGCTTGAAACCACGACTTTGCCGCCCGGCTTTGCAACCCTGACAAGCTCGACAAGGAAAGCCTCGGGTTTCTCGACGTGTTCGAGGACGTTGAACGCTCCGACACTGTCGAAGTGTGCGTCAGGGTACGGGAGATGCCGCCCGTCATAAACCGAGCAATTCAGCCCCGCCGATCTTGCCCTCTGTATTGAAGGTTCGGACACATCGACCCCACAGACATCGCAGCCGGCCTGTTTCAGTGTTTGCACGACCTGTCCCACGCCGCACCCCACGTCCAGCACGCGGCCCCCGGGTTTGGCCGGGCGCAACGAGTCGGCGTACTTGGAATAGAACGCTGCGTCCCATCCCGCGAGGTACTCCGCGTATGCTTCGTTGTGCAGATAAGTTTCCTGATGACTCATGCGTCAGCCCGCATATTTCGCAGCCGGGCGTGGTCGGGAGCCCTCATCAACAGGCCCGGGCGCCAGGTCAGTGCCTGCTAGGCAGTTTTGGTTCCGGCTGCGCCGGGCGGCGAAATATGCGTGCCGGATTTTACACTCCGCGCTTGTCGGCTGGCCAGATGAACTTGTGGAGTTGAAGCTGAAACCGCACGCACATTGCATCCGCAACAATGCGCTCCGCCAGCTCGCGCTGGGTGATCGGGCGATGGCCGGAGGGAACAGGGCGAAGAGACGGGTCGCGCTGAGACGCCTCCAGTGGCGACGCCCACGAGATTAGAACCTGGCAAATGCGGTGCAACGCGCGTTCTATTACAACCTGCCTGGCCCATTCATAGTCCTCGTGGCTGACAATGACGAACTTCACTTCATCTTGAGCGGTGAGTTTGCCGATGTTCTCCCAAAGATTGCGGTGGTGTTCGCCGCTGCTGGGGCATTTGATGTCAAGAATCCGGTGCACGCGCTCATCAACTGGCCCAATGTCGAGGCTGCCGTTGGTTTCGAGCAGCACGACAAATCCTTTATCGCAGAGAATTGACATCAGATCGAGCGCGCGTGGCTGGAGCAAAGGTTCGCCGCCGGTTAATTCTACTATTGGCAGCGGCTGGAAAGCTGCTTTGTGGGTGTAAGGCTCGGCAAGCGCGAGAATCTTGAACATGACCTCGTCAATTCCGAGGCGCTGGCCTTCATCGAAGGCGTACGCAGTGTCGCAGTAGGAGCATCTCAGATTGCAGCTGGTCAACCTCACGAAAACGCAGGGCCAGCCAGCGTATGAACTCTCGCCTTGAATGCTCAGAAAGATTTCGTTTACCAGCAGTGAGTCAGCCATGTCTTGCTGTTGTCAAACCAAGACCAACACGTTGTCCTTTGTTTGACAACACCAAAAAATGGCATTGTGCCCGGCGCCGCAATCAGGCATCAAACAGGCATGATGTACCTGTACGGGGCGTTAATAGGCATTGTGAGTGGTGTGGCAAGCGGCTTGTTTGGAGTGGGCGGTGGGATAGTGATGGTGCCTGCAATGGTTCTGCTGCTCAAGCTGGACATCAAGACGGCGGTGGGCACGTCGCTGGTGGTGATCATTCCGACGGCACTGACTGGTGCGCTGAAACATCATGATCTCGGCCATGTGAACTGGCGGATGGCGGCAGCCTTGATTCCAACGGCAATGATCGGGGGCTTCATCGGGTCATGGCTCACCAAGCCCCTGCCTGCTGCCGACCTCAAGCGCGCTTTCGGCGCGCTTTTGATCCTCGTGGGTGTGCGGCTTCTGATGTTTCGCTGAATCCGGCTGTTTTGCATTGAAGATGAGCCGAATTCAGTCAGTCTAAACGCGTATGGCGAATCATCTGTCTCGACGCCGGTTTTTGACAACCGTTGTGGGTGCGGGCGCGTTTGCCGGGCTGGCTGCTGGTTCGGAAGGAAAGGCGCCATTTTCCGGATCGTCTTCGGAATTCGAGTTCCCGCTTCTGGATTTGCACGTGCATCTGGACAACAGCACGATCGACAAAGTGCTCGAGCTGCCCCAGGCGCGCACGGTCAGATTCGGCATTGTCGAACACGCAGGAACAAAGGAAAACAAGTATCCGGTTGTGCTCAGCAACAATTCGGAGCTGACGCAGTTTCTGGCGATGCTGGAAAACAAGCCGGTGTACCGTGGTGTTCAGGCTGAATGGACCGATTGGATGGGGTGTTTTTCAAAAGAGACGGCAGCGCGGCTTGATTTTGTTCTCACAGACGCGATGACGTTTCCCAGCAAAGACGGCCAGCGTGTCAAGCTCTGGGAAGACGACGCGTTTGAGCGCGTCGGGTTCACCAATGCCGAAGATTTCATGGATCGTTACGTGGATTGGCACGTGTGGATCATTGAGAATGAACCGATCGATATCATGGCCAACATGAGCTGGCTGCCTGCCCCGTTGGCCGGCGACTACGACCGGTTGTGGACTGAATCAAGGATGCGAAAAGTTATCGATGCGGCGGTCAAACACAGCGTGGCATTGGAAATAAGCGCCAGCTACAGGCTGCCGCGCCTGCCGTTTCTGAAGCTGGCAAAAGCCGCAGGCGTCAAGTTCTCTTTTGGCTCGAACGGCCGATACCCGAACATGGGCAAGTTGGATTACTGCCTCGAAATGGCCAGAACTCTTGGCCTGAAGAAATCCGACGTTTTCGTGCCTGCGCCCGACGGACAAAAGGCGGTTCAGAGGCGGTGGAAATAACCGTGGATGACGATTGGGAATGTCAATTCTCGCCGACGCGCCGGACATCGCCTGGATTAGCGCTGGCGCGTGGGTGCGTATGATACAAGAAACTGCCAGAATGAAAAACCAGACTGATACTACCAAGACACCGATCACGCGGCGCGGGTTCCTCCGGTCGGCCGCTGTCGTAACAACCTTTGCTGCCGTCCCGTCGTATGTGCTGGGGCTGCGCGGTCAAACCCCGCCAAGCGGCAAGCTGAACATCGCCGGCATCGGCGTTGGCGGGCAGGGGGGAGCCGACCTCGACTCGATAATGCAGTCGAGCCAGGAAAACATAGTTGCGCTTGCGGACCCTGATTGGGGGCACGCAGCTCACACGTTCAGGAAATACCCAAACGCCAAAACATTTAAAGACTACCGGAAAATGCTCGATGAAATGAAGGAGATTGACGCAATCGTCGTCGGCACTCCGGATCATCATCATGCGTTCGCTGCCATGGAGGGCATCAGACGGGGCAAACATGTGTATTGCGAGAAACCTTTGACACATTCGGTGTGGGAAGCGCGCGTTTTGGCCAGGGCCGCAAAAGAAGCCGGAGTTGTCACCCAAATGGGCAATCAAGGCCAGGCCTCAAAAGATACCCGGCGCCTTTGCGAGTTGGTTTGGGCCGGGGCAATCGGCCCGGTGCGCGAAGTGCATGTTTGGACCGACCGCCCTTCACGCGGGTTATTTGACGAGTACTGGCCGCAGGGCGTGGCGCGCCCGGCTGACAAACCGGAGGTGCCCGGCACGCTTGACTGGGACCTGTGGATTGGGCCTGCGCCAATGCGGCCATATCATCCCATTTATTGCCCGTTCAGGTGGCGTGGCTGGTGGGACTTTGGGACCGGCGCCCTCGGCGACATCGGATGTCATGCGCTTGACCCGGTCTTTCGTGCGCTGAAACTTGGCGACACCGCGCCGGTGAGTGTGCAAGCTTCATCAACGCGGGTTAACGCGGAGACCTTCCCGCTCGGCTCGATGGTCACATACCAGTTCCCGGCTCGGCCCGCCACTGTGCAGGCAACAAACCTGCATGTTCGCGGCATGTCCGGCCCGGGCGCGGGCGCGGTTGCAATGCCGCCGGTCAAGGTTGTCTGGTACGACGGCGGATTGCGCCCGCCGCGTCCTGATGGTCTCGAAGATGAACAGGTGATGGGCGATAACGGGAGGCTCCTTGTTGGTGAGCATGGGTTCATATTGGGCACAAGAATCTATCCCGAATCTCGACAGCGCGAATTCAGCGATGTGCCAAAATCAATTCCGCGCGCGTCAAATTGTTACAAGGAATTCGTGGACGCTTGCAAAGATCGAAAGACGCTGTGTGGTTCCGACTTCGGATTCGCAGGTCCGCTCGCTGAAGCGGTGCTGTTGGGGAACGTGGCGCTTCGTGTTCAGCTCAGGGACAAACTCACGCGATACAAGCTTCTTTGGGACAGCGCAAACTTTCGGTTCACCAACCTCGAGGAAGCAAACGCGTTCCTTCGGAGGCAATACAGGGAAGGCTGGAAACTTGCGTAAGAGACCGCGGAGGACGAAGCCGCCCCGGACAGCAAGGCGCGGGTTTCCGTAAACCCGCATGTCTCGCAGCCCAGCGTAGCCGGAACCAAAGTCGCCCGACGGCCAACGCCCCGGCTCCTGCACCCCCGGACCTTCAGCCACGCCGCGCTGGGGAATATGCC
>JARYMD010000266.1 GCA_029907285.1 Verrucomicrobiota bacterium
GGCCGTTTTCGGCAACCGGTTTGCCGGAGCTGTAATGTCCCCACGGTTGATCGAGCTTTCCTGGCGTGCCTGTGCCGCCAAAACCAGTCCGATGCATCCCCAACGGCATGAACAAATCCTCGCGGATGACAGTTTCCCAAGGCTTGTTTGTCAGCTTTTCGATTATCGCGCCCAAAACGACGTATCCCAAGTTCGAGTACAGGTGCTTTTCGCCGGGCGGGTGCAACGGCGGGTCTGCAAGAGCTTTCTTGAGCGCGTCAAGCCGGGCTTTGGGGGCGTCAGGGCACGATCGAAAGGCCGACCAATCCAAATTGGCCGGCAAACCAGAGTGGTGCGTCAGCAGGTGCATGACGGTGATGCGCCGTGCTTCCGGGTGAAAACCGCTTTCGAGCTCGGGAAACAAGGACGCAACAGTCGAGTGCCAATCGAGCATGCCGCGTTCGACGAAACGGGCGACCAGAGTTGCGGTCATGGCTTTTGTGTTTGACCCGAGGTGCCACAAGTCGTTTGTGGTGACGGGCACGGTTGTGCCGGTTTTGCGCACGCCAACTGCGTCGAGGCGCTCGATGCCTCTCGCGGTGGCAATTGCGGCTGCGATTCCAGGGACGTTGAACTTTGTTCTGATTTCATCAAGGGCCGATACAACCGTCAGCGTTGAGCCGGGACCGGGTCGTGTGGAGTTTCGGGGAGGTTGGTTCTGATCGGGGGCGGCCGTGGCATCGGCGACAAGCCGGAAAATGCAAACTATTGAAACGAGATCGGTCTTGGTCATTTTTGGTGTTGGGTTACAAACCCGCATTCATCGTTCACGGGCACGATCTTGCCAGTGGCAGCCACGTCTGCAACCGGGCTGAGCACATCACACGACGCCATTCTTGAATGAAACAATGGGGATTGCACGTCAAATGGGTGTCCGTGAGAAGATGCGCGCGCGGCCGATGGAGCCAATGGATTGACAAAACAGGTTTCAACGTCAAGTCTTGGGAAAAAGCAAAAAACAATATCATGAGCACTAGGGAACATAAAAAACTCCTTTTGTCAGCCGGGGCCATTGCATTTTCGGTGATGCTCTGGTGCCCGACTGGATCGGCGTTCGTTTCTGAGACCGAGCCCGAATTGTTTGCAACAGGCGACTTCGACGGCAATGGCCGGACGGACATCGTCATTTTCGATCGGCCAAGTGGCAAGTACCGGCTCGGATATCAGAAGGAAGACGGCACGTTTAACTGGATTGGGCACCGACTCAGCGGCGCCAAGGACATTTCCTGCATCTCAGTGGGCAAGTTGCTGGACCCGAAAAAGGACGCTCTCATTTTTACCGCTGCGGACCTGAACATGGTGGCAATTGCCGACGCGTCAGATGCTGCTGCGACACCGAAGCCGCAGCCGATTGAACTCGAGTTCCTCGGGCCGTTTGGCGTTGCTGCGATCGATATTGGCGGCGCCGGGAACAACCAGCTCGACGATCTTGTGTTGGCCAGCATTTACAACGACCCGGACCCGCACAAGATTGCATTGCTGCGGAACAACGACGGGAAAACGTTCAAAGTGCTCTCGCAATCCGTGGCGAAGGCGCAATTGAAACGCGCCAACAAAATCATGCTCAAATCGGGCGGTCCGGCATGTCTGGCCGGGATGATGGTCGGCGACGAAGGTGCGAGTTTTCGGATTGTTGATTTGAGCGGGGGGAAAGAAACGGTGTTGGTTGAGATCGGGGATTTGCCTGCTGAATCTGATTACGTGGTCATGGCCAACGGTGTCGGCGCATTGCCCGCGATAGTGTTCTACCAGCCCGGTGAACAGAGCATCAGAGTCCACCAACTCGAGCAGTCGGGCGACAAGCTCAAGGCGGGGGCGGCGAAGACGTTCGATCTTGAGAAACCGATCAAGCTTTTGGTTGCCGTGCCCAAGCCCGAGGGGTCGCAGTTGCTGGCCATTTTCGGGAAAGGGGACTCCGCCAGCGTGCTGGCTCTTCAGGGCAACGACCCGCCAAAGGCAGTTCAGACAATCGAAGTGCGGAGCGGAGACGCGCTGTTTGGTGCGGTGGCAATCCAATCGGGTTTCGTGCTTTTCTCGTCGCCGGACTACATGAAATTCAGCACGTTGGAAACTTGCTACCGGCTGGCCGGGAACAATTACACTGCTGGCGCAACGGAAAAGCTGGCGTCGCTTGCCGACAACGACGATTGGACAGTTCCGGACATCCACAAGCGCATTGTCGAAACGCTCCAGAAAGAAGGCGTTGCATCGCCAGCGGACATGAAGCCTTACACCAATGCAATCCCGGGCTCGGCGGTCACATACGTCATGGTGCCGATACCTGGCGGCGAGTTTGTGATGGGCAGTCCGGAAAATGAAAAGGGCCGCAAACCTGACGAAGGACCGCAGCACAAGGTGAAGATTTCGCCGTTCTGGATCGGCAAATTCGAGGTCACGTGGAATGAGTACGAGATTTTCATGTACCCGGACGACGAAAAGAAACTGCGCGAGTCATATCCGACAGAGGAGACCGTGAATAGTCTGTCAGATGGGGTTACCCGCCCATCCAAACCTTACACTGAAATGAGCTTTGGCATGGGGCGGGAAGGTTTTCCGGCCATCAGCATGACACAGCATGCGGCCAACAAGTATTGCCAGTGGCTGAGCGCCAAGACGGGCCACTTCTACAGGCTGCCGACCGAAGCGGAGTGGGAGTACGCCTGCAGAGCAGGCACAACCACCGCCTACTATTTCGGAGACGACGCCTCGAAGCTGGCCGAATACGGGTGGTTCGAAGAGAACAGCGAAGAGAACGGCGACTGGAAGTACCACAAGGTTGGCAAGAAGAAACCCAATCCGTGGGGTTTGCACGACATGTACGGAAACGTGTGGGAATGGTGCCTCGATCAGTACGAGGACAATTACGAGAAGTTCGCCGATACAGTGCATCAAGACCCGTGGAACAAGGCTACCAAGCCTTATCCGCACGTGGTCCGGGGAGGATCATTTGACGACGAGGCGTCGCGGCTGCGGTCGGCAGCAAGGCGAGGGTCGGACCCGGTTTGGAAGATGCGCGACCCGCAGCTCCCCAAGAGCATATGGTGGTTTACCGACGCCAAGTTCGTCGGGTTCAGAATCGTTCGGCCTTTGAATGTTCCGCCGCCGGAGCAGTTGAAAGCGTATTGGACGAGCGGCGTGGAACGTGATTAGAGTTGCCCAAGAGCAAACCATCGGAAGAATAGACCTCAAACAAGTCCAGAGAACCAAGTCATGAACCCAGACAAGAACACACCAGGCACGGCGCCTGTGACGCGCCGCGATTTCCTTCGTACCACATCAACCGCTGCGGCAACAACGGCTGTCCTTGGCAGTATTGCCATCGAACGGTTCGCTCATGCAGCGGGGGACGACGAGCTGAAGATCGCTCTGATCGGCTGCGGCGGGCGCGGGTCCGGCGCAGCAAACCAGGCTCTTTCCACCAAGGGCAAGGTGAGGTTGGTCGCAATGGCCGACGTTTTTCCGGACAGGCTTCAGGAGAGCCTGCAAAACCTTAAACAACAGCACAGCGCAAAGGTCGATGTGCCGCCTGAACGCCAATTTGTCGGCTTCGATGCCTACAAAGAGGCAATCGCTCTGGCGGACGTGGTGTTGCTGGGAACCCCGCCGGGTTTTCGTCCGATCCATTTCGAGGAAGCCGTTCGGCAGGGCAAGCACGTGTTCATGGAGAAGCCGGTTGCATGCGACGCGCCGGGCGTCCGCAAGGTCCTTGCCGCCGCAGAAGAATCAAAGAAAAAGAACCTGAAAGTCGTTGTCGGACTGCAGCGCCATTACCAGCCCGGATACATCGAGATCATAAAACGTGTCCACGACGGCATGATCGGCGAAATCCTCGCGATGCGGTGTTACTGGAACGAGGCGGGTGTCTGGGTCAACAGGCGCGAAGACCTCGAAAAGAAATACGGCCGGCCGCTCACCGAGATGGAGTATCAGTTGCGCAATTGGTACTACTTTGTGTGGCTGTCGGGCGATCACATCGTCGAGCAGCACGTCCACAACATCGACGTCTGCAACTGGGCCAAGAACGCGTACCCGGTCCGCTGCCAGGGCATGGGCGGGCATGAAGTCCGCCGCGGCAAGGATTACGGCGAAATCTTCGATCACCACGCTGTCGAGTTCGAGTACGCGGACGGCGTTCGAATGTTCAGCTACTGCCGCCACATTCGCGGTTGTTGGAACAGCGTCAGCGAACACGCTGTGGGCACAAAGTACATCGCCGACCTCAGTGGCGCGGTCATCCGTGATCCTCGCGACAAGAACAAGATCGTCTGGCGTTACAAGACAGATGTCCCGGTTGACCCGTACCAGGCCGAGCATGACCAGCTCTTCGATGCCATCCGCAACGACAAACCGCTCAACGACGCCGAAAACGGCGCCAAGAGCACCATGACCGGCATCATGGGCCGAATGGCAACGTATTCAGGCCAGATGATCACTTGGGAAGATGCAATCGAATCCGAGGTCAATCTGATGCCCGATAAACTCGCCTGGGATGCCGCTCCAAAGGTGTTGCCGGACAAGGACGGACTCTATCCGGTTGCTGTGCCGGGCAAGACAGTCACTGTCTAGCTTTTTCGGTTCAGACGGCTTGCCGGACAACCGACGTTGAAACCCGTGCAGGCACTTGTGTTACCACCCACGCCTCAAACGAGACGTGGGTGGTTTGTCTTTGCCGTACTTGTTCTTTTCTTTTTTTCCACGGCGGCCGTGGCTTCGGATGCTCCCTCTGTCCAGCTCGGGATTGATCGCCTCGCCGCGAACAGGTTCAGAGAATTGGCCGGCAAACGAGTTGGATTGATCACAAACCCGACTGCTGTGGATCGACAAGGCAATCCAACAGTCCGCCTCCTGCTCAAGGCACCAAATGTTCGATTGGTTGCGCTGTTTGCACCCGAACACGGCCTGAACGGCGACCTGCCCGCCGGCAAGGAATTCCCCAACATGACAAACCGCGAGACAGGTTTGCCGGTGTATTCTTTGTACGGGCCGGGTCCAACCCGCAAACCCACACCGGCAATGCTCAAAGGCATGGACGCGCTGGTTTATGACCTGCAAGACACCGGGTGCAGAACCTACACCTACATTTCAACGCTTGGACTGGCCATGGAAGCCTGCGCAAACGCCGGTGTTGAATTCATCGTCCTTGACCGGCCAAACCCGCTTGGCGGCGTGCGGGTCGAAGGTCCCACGCTCAACCCGCGATTCAAATCATTCGTTGGCCAGTGGCCGGTGCCTTATCTGTACGGTCTCACTCCGGGCGAACTGGCTCGCATGATCAACGGCGAACATTGGATCACAAATTCCTGCAAGCTCAGGGTCGTACCCATGGAAGGATGGCGCAGGTCAATGGTCTGGAAAGACACCGGACTCAGATGGGTTCCCACCTCGCCAAATGTGCCGCGGAGCGAGTCTGTGCTTGGGCTGGCTGCCACAGGGCTGCTGGGTGAAATCGGAGGGCTGAGCATCGGCATTGGCACAAGCACCCCGTTCGAGTGCGTCGGCGCCCCATGGATGAAAGGCAAACGCGCCTGCGAATATCTCAACGGGAAGAACCTCGACGGCGTGCGGTTTTCACCAATCACATTCACGCCGGCCCGGGGCATGTACAAGAACCAAACGGTTCCCGGCATTCAAATCTGGTTTTCGAAACCCGCAACGGCGCCTTTGTATGCGTTGAACTTCCATTTACTTGAAATGGCTGACAAGGTGTTCGGCCAAAGTCTGTTCGCGCAGGCGACAAAGCGCGGACAGTCCTTTCAGATGTTCGACAAGGTCAACGGAACTGACGCTGTGCGCCACGACTTGCAGGCCGGCCGGCCCGCAACAGAAATAATCGCAAAGTGGCGTGATGGCGAAAACCGGTTCCGCAAGCAACGCGCCAAATACCTCATTTACGAGTGACCCAAGGGGCGAATGGTGCCAGCAGAATCAACATGCCAATCAGACGCACGCGTGCTGCCAGGCGCTCACTCAAGCCCCGGTAACGCCAGCCCCTTGCTGGACATAAAAAACCTTACGATCGAGTTTGGTTCGTTCAACCCGCCTGCGCGTGCCATCGAAGACGTTTGCCTGACGGTTGAGCATGGCGAGACTGTCTGTCTTGTGGGCGAGAGCGGGTCCGGCAAGAGCGTCACAGCGCTGTCGATCGCACGGCTTCTTTCATCGCCCCCGGCGCGATATGTTAAGGGCGAGATTTGGCTCGACGGCCATGAAATGCTGGGATTGCCTGAAACCG
>JARYMD010000267.1 GCA_029907285.1 Verrucomicrobiota bacterium
GCCGGTTGCTGTGGCTGAGGGGCGCGAACGGATGATTTCTGTGCCTGCGGCGGGAGTGGGTTCAAGGGCCGAGCGGCTGGTTGTAAGGGGTGACGAAGACGAATACGACAACGTTGTGTATGTGGCGAGTCAGGAGCGGGAAACAACGCGGGTGCTGGGGATTGGGCGTGTTGGGGGCGGGAGCGGTGTCGAACCGTTATACTTTTTGGAGCGTGCTTTTGCTGCGGTGCCGCGTTTGGCCGTTGAAGTGAAGATTTGCACTCCGGATGCGCCGATCGAGCGTGATTGGATCGGGGAAGCGGGGCTGGTTGTGTTGACGTGTGATCTTGAGGCAGGTGCAGCTCAGTTGGTTCGTGAACGGGTGATGCGCGGGGGCACGGCAATCTTGGTTCCGTTGGATGCGGGAATGGCGGGTTCATTGCGCGAGTTTCCGGGCTGTGAAAGAGTCGCGATGGAGGAGAGGCGGTTTGAACCTTACGGTCTGGTGACTGAGATCGACACTGGGCATCCATTGTTTGCGCCATTTGCGGATGCGCGGTTCAGTGATTTTACCAAGGTCAGGTTTTGGAAATATCGCAAGATCGATCCGCAGACGGTTCCGTGGGGGCGGGTAATAGCGTCGTTTGACAACGGGGCTGCGGCAATGATCGATGTTTCTGTTGGAGATGGCCGGGTATTGATTTTTGCGGCCGGGTGGCATCCTGCTGACAGTCAACTTGCATTGTCGTCGAAGTTTGTCCCGATGATGCACGCGGCCCTTGAATTGAGTGCCGGGCCGGAGCCGGAGAACCGGTGGCGTGTTGGGCAGTCGGTGCCGGCAAGACAACTTGTGCGATCGAATGACGGGCCGTTGAGCATTGTGAAGCCCGATGGCAGGACTGTGCAACTAGGGGCTGGCGAGAGCATGTTTTCCGAGACTGATTTGCCCGGCCTATACACAGTGAAGGGCGGGAAACGAGAGTTGCGGTTTGCTGTCAATATAGATGCCGCTGAGAGTCGGACGGCGCCGATGCAGCTTGACGAACTGGAGAGGTTGGGGGCGAGGCTGGCCGACACGGATCGCGCGAGTGCGGTTGCGAGTGTCACAGATGGGAGGCAACGTGATGCAGAGGCTGAGTCGCGGCAGGGGTTGTGGCGGTGGTTCATTGCGGCGGCGTTGATGATTGTTTTTGTGGAATCGGTTCTGGCCGGGCGCGCTGCTCGGGCGGTTGTTGACCGGACAGTTCAGGTGCAATTATGAGGGCGCTATTGACAAGACGGCTGATGATGGTGGCCAATCGCCGGCGCCGTATCCGGTTGGGATTGTGGCTGACGCTTTGCTGGGTTGCCACTGCTTTGGCGGTGCACGTTGGGGCTGCAGTGTCCGGGGCGATTGGGTATGGGCCGCGCTTTGGGGGTTATGTGGGGGGAGCGATCGGTTTGGCGTGCGCGGTTGTCACGATGATTAGAGAACGCAGCCGCGGGCTGGACCTGCACGGGGCGGCGGTTGAAGTCGAGCGGCGGTATCCCGAGCTGGATTCGCGGTTGCTGGCGGTGGTCGAAGACCGGAGCGCGAGGGAGCGCGAACCTGCCTATTGTGTGCAGCGGTTGGTAGAAGAAACCCTCGAGCACAGTTTCAGCAATGACTGGCGTGAGGCTGTTCCTGCGTGGCGTGTGTGGGTGGCGCAGGCATTGAATTTGTTTGGCCTTGTGTTGGCTGTGTTTGCTGTGTGGAAGCTGGGCGCGGGGGCCGGTGAGGTTCGCGTTCCGGTTGTTGCCGGGACGCAGCTGGAGGTCACGCCGGGTGACGTTGAACTGGAGCGCGGGGACAGCCTTGTGGTTGTAGTTCGGTGCAACGGAAAGGTGCCGGCCGCGGTAGAACTTGTGTTTGCGCAATTGGAGGAGCCGGAGCAACGGATGTCTCTGACAAAGGGACTGGCCGATCCGATTTACGGCGGGACGATTCCGACTGTCGAGCGCGATTTGGCGTACCACATCGAGTATGACGGACGAAGGACACGCGATTATCGGGTGAAGGTGTATGAGCATCCGCGAGTGGAACGGGCTGACGCTGAGGTTGGTTACCCTGAATACACCGGTTTGCCGCCAAAACGATTTGAAAATGTGCGAACCCTGAGTGCGGTGGAGGGCAGCAGACTAAGCCTCGGTCTTCAGTTGAACAAGCCTGTCAAGTCCGCGCGTTTGATTCCATCGCGGCGTGCGGGTGATGCTGTTGTGCTTCGGGTTGGGACGAATGTTCCGGCGGCGAGCATCGAGGGCATGCCTTTGACTTTGAGCGGGACCTATCGGGTTGAACTGCGCGATTTGGACGGGCGAACGAACAAGGTGCCGCTTGAACTGGCGGTGACGGTTCTGACGAATCAGGCGCCGCAGATCAAGCTGGTTTGGCCGCGGGGCGACCTGCGGCCGTCGCCGTTGGAAGAAATCAATTTTACCGCTGTTGCGAGTGACGATTTTGGCGTTGTCGCGTACGGCATAGGGTATGCCGTTGCCGGGCGCGCAATGGAACATGTTGAGTTGGGGCGGAATGTTCCGGCTCGGGAACGAAGGTCGTTTGACTATTTGCTCCCGCTTGAAGAGTTGAAGGTTGAGCCGGACCAGTTGGTGAGCTGGTTTGTCTGGGCTGAGGATATTGGGCCGGACGGCCGGGTGCGGCGGACCAGCAGCGACCTGTTTTTTGCCGAGGTCAGGCCATTTGACGAAGTTTTCCGAGAATCGCGCACCGGAGGCGAGCAGTCGGACTCGGAACAGCAGGAGCCGGGCGGGGAACAGTTTGGCGACAATCCTGGTCGGTTGGCCGAGTTGGAAAAACAGATACTGACTGCCACATGGCGGCTGCAGCGCGAAGGCGGGATGAGGAATGACGGGGCGTACCGGACCAATGTGCAAGTGCTGAGGGACGTTCAGTCCGACGTGCTGGACCAGGCGAAATCGGCGCTGGAGCAGGCGTTTGACCCGCGGATTGCGGTGCTCTGGCATTCTGCGACGACGAACATGGAATCGGCAGTGCGCGCATTAGACAGGGCATCGAAGGACCGCAGTTCATTGTCCGAGGCAGTGGACTCGGAGCGGTCGGCGTACCAGGCGCTTCTGCGGTTGAATCCGAAAGAGTACGACGTGGCACGACAACAGGCTCGCCGCGGCAATCAGCGCCAGAACAGCCGTCAGCAGGCTTTGCAGCGGCAGCTTGATCAGCTTGATCTTGCGCGGCCTGCCAACCGGTACGAGAGCGAGCGCCAGGCGCAATCGCCGCTCACGCCCGAACGACGCGAACAATTGCAGGCTTTGAACAGGTTGCGCGAGCTGGCTCAGCGGCAAGAGGACCTGAACGAGCGCCTTCGCGAGCTGCAAACAGCACTTCAGGAAGCGCGCAATGAAAATGCGCGGAACGAACTGCGCCGCCAGTTGAAGAGGCTTCAAGACGACCAGCAGCAAATGGTGGCTGACGTTGATGAATTGCGCCAAAGGATAGATCAATCAGACCCCCAATCAAACCTCGCTTCAAGACAGGCGCAGCTCGACCAGGTAAGGCGCGACATGGAACGGGCGGCGGATGCAGCGGCTCGCGGTTCGGTGCCGCAGGCACTGGCTGCTGGAAGCCGCGCCCAGCAGCAGATGCAGGAAATGCGTGACGCACTGAGAAGAGAAACAGCCGGTGAACTTGGCGAGCAATTGCGTGAGATGCGCGCCGACGCGCGTGAACTGGCAAGGAATCAGGCTGATTTGGGGCGCCGACTCGAACAGATGGCGTCAAGGCCGCCCCGGACCTTGCGCGATCCGCCCCAAACAGGCGAACTGTTGAACGGCCTGGCGCAGCAGAAGGGACGGCTGACGAATTTGGTGGACAGAGTGACGCGGGTTTCCGATGCGACGGAACAATCCGAGCCGGCGGTATCGCGTGAGCTTTACGATGCTCTGCGGAGTTTCACGCAGGCGGATGTTGAGGCAACAAAACAGATGCAACAGGAATTGATCGATCGCGGCTTGATGACGCGTGCGCTGTTCGATCGGCTGCGCTCGGCCGAGCAAAACGATCGTGCCAAGGCGCTCGAGACTGCGGCGGAGATGCTGCGTCAGGGGTACCTTAATCAGGCGCAACAGGCTGAACAGCGTGCAAGGGGCGCGATTGACACTTTGAGTCGTGGGGTGGAGCGAGCGGCTGAGAGGATGCTTGGCAGCGACACCGAAGCGCTGCGGTTTGCCGAAAGAGAATTGGAGGGGTTGTCGGGCGAACTTGAGCGGGAGTTGGCCGCGGGCGGCGCTGGGATGACAAATGCACCTGTGGGGATTGGAGAAGCCGCGGGGCGTGCGGGGGCACAACAAGAACAGCGGCCGGAGCGTGCGGGAGCGCAGCAAAACCAGCAGCCAGGGCGGGCGGGCGAAAGAGGTTCTGACACTGTTGACGGGCTCGCGCGCGCCTTGATGGACAGGGCCGAGCGGGGCGGAGAAGATTTGGAACGGGCAGGCAGTGGGCCGATCACCGGCCCTGGGTTTGCGCAATGGTCGGATCGGTTGCGAGAAGTCGAGGAGATGGTCGAGCTGCCGTGGGTGCGGGATGAGCTTGCAAGGGCGAGGGAGCGGGCGCGCCAGTTGCGGCGTGAATTCAGGCGTGATTTGAAGAAGCCGGATTGGGCGGTTGTGAAGCTCGAGGTGTTGCGTCCGCTCGTGGAGGTTCGCAAGGAAATTGCGGACGAACTTGCACGGCGGGCGCCTGCTGATCGGCTGGTGCCGATTGATCGTGACCCGGTGCCGGCGCGGTATGCGGAGGCGGTGCGCCGGTATTACGAGGAACTTGGGAAATGAGCGCGGCGTTCTGGGTCAACGATGCAGGCATTGGAATGCCATTTGTATGGTTGGCAGGCGCGGGGCTTATATTGCTGGTTGGTGCGGTTTGGAGTTGTTGGGGTGGGCGTGGTGGTTTGTGGAAGATTTGGTGTGTGCTGCTCAGGGTCGGCGGGATTGTGGCGTTGCTGTTTTGTCTGCTGGATTTGCAGCGGATGGTGCCGCGGGCAACGCCCGGCGCGAACTTTCTTGCCATTGTGGCGGACAACAGCATAGGCATGCAGGTTTGCGATCGTGGCGAGCAAACGTCTCGGGGGAAGCTCATGCAGTCGCTGCTCGACCCGGAGAATGCGCGGTGGATTGGCGAGGTTGAGGGAGCTTTTGAGCTGCGCCGGTTTACGTTCGATTGGCGTCTGCAGAGTGTCCGTGATTTTCGCGGGATGTCGTTTGACGGGCAGGCGACGGCCATTGGGGCGATGTTGCGGGATGTTTCGAAGCGGTTGAGCGGGCGGCCGGTCGCGGGGATAATCCTGTTTACCGATGGGATTTCAACTGACAACGCCGAGGAATTGACGCGCGGGGCGAGTTTGCCGCCGGTGTACCCTGTGATGATCGGGCGTGCAGGCGGGATTCGCGACCTTGCGATAAAGAGTGCTCAAACCAGTCAAACCGCATTTGAGGACGCGCCTGTCACACTGCGTGTGGAGGTGACAGCATGTGGTTGGCGTGGCGACGAAGTCATGGCGCGGCTGTTGGACGACAGTGGCAGGCCTGTCATGGAGCTTGCAGAACGCGCGCGGAAGGACCCGGAGACGCTCGTGTTCAATTTTAGATGGCGGCCGGAGAAGTCGGGATTGTCTTTCTATCATGTGCAGGTTGGTGGCCGGGCGCAGATTGAATCTGCGGGCTCTTTGGGGGCTGCCGATGAAGCCACGCTCCTGAACAATGCGCGGACAGTGCCCGTGGAGCGGGGACGCGGCCCGTACCGTGTGTTATACGTGGGAGGGCGCCCGAACTGGGAATACAAGTTCCTCAAGCGCGCATTGGAGGCGGATGATCAGATTCAGCTTGTCGGCCTTGTTCGGGTGGCAAAGCGCGAGCCGAGATTCGAGTTTATTGGCCGAGCTGGTGAAACCGGAAATCCACTCTTCCGCGGTTTTGGGGATCAGTCACGTGAAGAGACCGAGCGATATGATCAACCTGTGTTGCTCCGGCTTGACACACGTGACGACGCCGAGCTCAGTTCAGGTTTTCCCCGCACGCCGGATGATTTGTATGCGTATGACGCGGTAATACTGGACGACACTGAATCCGGGTTTTTCGAGGCTGTGCAACATGGGTTGATTCGGTCTTTTGTGGCCGAGCGCGGCGGTGGCTTGCTGATGTTGGGTGGAATTGACTCGTTTGCGGAGGGAGGGTGGGGGAAGACGGCCGTGAACGCGGTTTTGCCGGTCTATCTTGATCGAATGGAGAGCTCGAAGGGGATCGG
>JARYMD010000268.1 GCA_029907285.1 Verrucomicrobiota bacterium
CATGCACGGTAGGGCTCGCTGTCCCAGCGAGCCGGAATCGAGGCATGTGCTGAGGCATTCGGCGCGCCAGGGACGGCGCGCCCTACCGTTCACCACCATCCGGTCCCGGCTGGCGCAGAAGAACAACAGCGCCGCGCCGCTCGTGTCACTCGCCTGATGAACATGCTCCGGGCTCACGTCGTCCTGCCCAAAGTGACCGGCACCCATGGATTTCGACTCACTCCCAAAGGCCGCACCGTGGTGGCCGCTTTGCTGGCGGCCAGCCAACCACGCACGGAGGAATTGACCCAACTCGCAGCCCAAAAATCTTCGCGATGTTTGAGGGTTTTCTGGGTTCCGCAGCACCGGCCGGGCTGAATCGGCAAGGTTTCAACAGTTTTCTCTTGCACAGCTCAACGACTGGAATAATCTGCTTCTAGTCGTTCGGCCATGAAAAGAACAATTCACCGCGGCGGCAGGGTGGCAAACGCGCTGCTCCAAGGCGGTTTTACCCTGATAGAGCTTCTTGTTGTCATCGCCATTATTGCAATTCTCGCGGGTTTGCTGTTGCCCGCTCTCGCGAAAGCGAAGGAACAGGGAAACCGTGCGAAATGCATCAGCAACGTAAAGCAGATTCTGACGGCAACCCACATGTACGTTAACGACAACCGCGACTACATGCCCTACACGTCATGGAGCTCGGACACATTCGACGTGCCAAACTGGATGTACATGCGCGTGCGAACCAACCGCCCCCAGCACACCGTCGAGCTCGGCCAGCTCTGGCCTTACATGAACGCAAAGCAAGTCTATTGGTGTCCGATGGACAAGACCAATACCCCCACCTTCAAGCTCCGTGAAATGCAGGTGGGCAGCTATGTCATGAACGGCGCCGTGTCAGGGTACTCCACCGGCCCGCGGGGACCTTACACCACATATACCATGTCCGTTTTCATGCCGGACCGGATGCTTTACTGGGAAGCTGACGAAAAACAGCCGTCGAATTGGGACAACGTCGCCAGCCGCCCGGACGAAGGCGTTACCTCCAGGCATAACAACGGGTCCGTCATGGGAATGTTCGGCGGTCATACCGAGTTCATTAAGTTCAAGCAGTACTGCCAGGAAGCCGGCATCGGGGGATACCCGGGAATCAGGCCCGGCCGGTTTTGGTGCAACCCTGGCTCGACCAGAGGCGATTGATCTTCGTTCGCCGCGTGCCCTGCGGCCTGTGTCCCAAGTGGAACCGATTTGCCAGTGAACATGCGAACAACCAGAACAACTCGAGCAGCCGCCATCTGCATGGTCTTGATCGGATGTGTGGCTATTACGGCGTGCAGACGCGCCTCTGATGAGCCGCGCCTTGAAACAAAGAACCCAAAGGTCGCAGCATCGCAGCTCGAACAAGCGTTTGCCAGCGCGCCATCCGATGTTGCAGAACAAGCAAAGGCCGCCGCACAGGCCATGCAGGCCGGCGAGTATGAACGCGCCATAACGTCCCTGGAAGCAGTCCGTGGTCAGGAGAACCTCACGCTTGAACAGGGCATGGCAGTCCACAGTTCGGTGGTAAGTATGGAGGCCAAACTTATTCAGGCAATACAAGCTGGCGACCCCAACGCCAAACGCGCTTACGAACTCCTCAAAGCGCTCAAACGGAATTAGCCGGGCTGAGCGTCATCCTGAAATCCGTGGTCGGTCAACTGCATGCTGTTTGTTCCCACTACACCGTGCACCAAACAAGTTGCCACTCCCAATAACGCAGAGTATCTGCTGCGGCCCCATTTTTCTGCCAACGATTTTTCTGCCAACGATTTTTCTGCCCTCTTTCGTTTCTTTCGGCTGTCACTTGGAACTGCATGCCGTTTCTTTTTGATAGCCGGAAAGGACGGAAAAGGGGTGATGCGTGATGCGTGAGGTGTATGTGGCGCTGGAGCAGGAGCAGTGACCCCGTTCTTTCAGTCATTTCTGAGCGCGCGATGACCCGGAATCTGTTATCTCAAACGGAATTGCCGGCAGATACCCGATTGGAGAACGGCGTTGGGCCGCCTGTCTGTTGCGGGTGCCTTGCCCGCCGACGGAAACGACCTTGAAGATAAGATTCCCTTTCAAATGCGCTTTCGCCTTTGAGCCGTCACATTTCAAACTGATTTCTGCGGTTCCATCTGAAATGGCGGAAGACTCGAGTTCAATTCCTTCGGGGGGATCGTCGAGCTCGAGCTCGAATCGCCCGCCCGGATTGCGCGACCCAAGGTTAAACCGTGTCCGTGTTGTTCCGCCCAGTGCAATTCGCACCGGCTCGGAGCTGAGAATCAGCGAAGGCAGGCGCATCGCTTGTCTGCCAATCACCGCGACTTTAAGTTCTGTTGCCGGGACCAAGTGGTGATAGGCGAACGCCTGCGTCATGTCGTCTGCGGGTGCTGCGGCCCGCGCGACCGGTTTGCCCCCGACTATCGCAAGGCCCTCGATCGTGAGATTGATCGGGTCTGTGAGTGGGTTCTGGGGCGCGGTCAACGTGACGCGGACCCGATCGCTTCCCGGCGGGATGCGCGTGCCGCTCAGTGTGAACCCGTGTGTTTCTCCGCCGAGCCTCAAGGTGATCTCGCGATCGAACCCGTCTTTTCGCAGGGCGTAAACCGCCAGCGGAAAAGTCGCGCCAGCCCGCATGTTCACCGAAGAAGGGACAACACGCACGCTGAAGTCGGGCCTGGGCGAGCTGACGCGCAGGCGGTAGGAGTACTCGGCGCCGCCTTTCTGCTGAGCATCTGTAATGCACACGAGATAATCGCCGTCCGAAGGCAGGGCTGTGACGATGTATGAATCTGCCTGATGCGTTATGAGGGCCGCGCTTCTGTCTGGGAAATCATCGTTCCGCGCAACAACCGCTCCCGACAACTCGCGAAGTTCGACAACAGAGTCAAGCGGCGAATTCAACCGGCGTGCGCGGACTTCAACGACCACCTTGTCGCCCGCTTTTCCGCGGAATCGGAACGCGTCCCTGTCCCCCGATGTGCCGATCCTGCCGTTGACAATGATCGGCTGCACAATTTCTTGGGCAATGTTTGCGATGTCGTTTGGTTCAAGCTCGACGCATTCCGGAAGGTCGTCCACGTCAAACGGCATGCTGTTTGACGGGCACTTCCCCGTATCAAGCAAAACGCATTCGACACTCGCAGTTGCGCTTGCATTGGTGCGCGTCAGCGTTTTCACCGGAAGATTCCAGCCTTCCAATTCGATCGTTGTTGTTTCCCCTGGTCTTCCGCCAAGCGGGAAAATGCTGGTGATGAACGGGAGTTCGCCTGCGGTGATCCGATAGACAAAATCTTCACGCCCTCTGTAGAGCGCGTCCTTGACTTCAAGGAAGTACTCTCCCGTGGATGGAACCTCAAAAAACAAAACCGGGTCCGGATTGAATTCGAAATCGTCGCAGTACGCCAGTTCGCGCCCTTTGGCGTCGTACACGGCCAGAGTGGATTGGAACCAGCCGGGCACTGCGTCAGCCAGATATGGAATGAGGGCTCGCGCCTGCGCCACAAACACAAGGCGTTGCCCCCGGCGCGCGCTGAATCGGAATCTGTCCACACCACCAACCAGAATCTGGCCGTTCAACACCGTCGGCAGCGCAATGCGAATCTCAGTGTTTGTTTGGGTCAGCACCGGCGCTCTTGTGAACCGCTCGCGAAACCGGTCCAGAGCCGGATTCGGCGGTGTTGAATGCGGCTTGGACGTTTCCTCCAGGGCGCCGACGCAGAACTTCAACGGGTTCGTGAGACCGCTGCGAGTGCCCAAACGAATCTCGCGATCGCCGAGGCTGGCATCTTGCTGGATTGTCACCTCGAGCTTCACGGTTTCTGCAACAGCGGGGGCTGCCTGTCGATTTGGCGCATACTTCAAGATTTGCTCTCTGATCTCTGTCAGTGTTTTCTCGTCTTCGGCGGTCCATTGGTTTGTAGAGGACGGCTGAGCACCCGTTTGGCGTTGGCCTCTGCGCATTGCGGCCTGCTTGCGTTGTTGGAGTTCGAGGAATTTGTCGCGCAATGTGTTGAACTGTCCCATCGACATTGGTTTGACGAGCTCAATGACCTTCGCCGAGATTCCTGTGCCCGATACGTACGCGTTCGTTGCACCATCCAAAAACTGGCCCCCCACAGTTACCAACGTCGTCTTCCCCCGTTGTCCGCCTGCGGGATAAACGTACCCTATGTGAGGCTGGGGATTCTGAGCGAGTAGTTTGCAGACGCACAAAAAGGCAACTGCAGGAATTGCCAACCATATGCGCATCCCGCATCTGCCGGGACCCTCGCGTGGCTGATCCACCGATTCGATCTTCATGCGCCGGTTCTCAGGCCGACATGATTTCTTTGAGCAATCCACCCGACTGAACCCCGTCTGATTTTTCCGGGATCACTCTGGCCGCCAATCCCTGCGGATGTGGAAGAGCCGCGTCCAGGTCAATCCCAAGCAACTCATACATGCTCGCCAAAAGGTCCACGGGATACACAGGACGGTCTTTGACCTCTTCGCCACGCGCATCCGATGCTCCAACGACACAGCCGCCCTTGAATCCGCCGCCGGCTACAAGCGCAGAAAACACCTTGCCGTAGTGGCCCCGTCCCCCGTTCCAAGGCGGTTCCCATTGAATCTTTGGAGTTCGGCCAAACTCGCCGCAACACCATATGATTGTGCTGCCAAGAAGACCGCGGTCGGACAAATCCTGGATCAGCGATGCAAGTCCCTTGTCGAGCTCGGGCAGCTTGCGGCGCATCGCTTGGAAATGCTGCTTGTGCGTATCCCATCCTTCGTAGTTGATAGTCACATATGGGACACCGCGTTCAACCAGCCGGCGCGCCATAAGACAGGATTGGCCAAACGTGTTACGCCCATAACGCTCACGAACATCGTCGCTCTCCTGCGCCATATCGAACACTTTCGCGCCCTCGCCAAGGATAAGGTCGTAGGCCTCCTCTTCGGCTTTCGCCAGCGCCGTCATGGCGGGTGTGCCAGCCAAAGCGCGCTGGAGCGTGTTAAGTTCCCCAAGCAAAGCCCGGCGGCTCTGCTGTCGTTCGCGCGAAATCCCCGGGGCAACCACGCCTTCGACCGCGAACGGAATTTTGGCAGGGTCACCGCCTGTTGCGAAGGGCTTGTAGCGCTGGCCGAGAAACCCGGACTCTGAGAATCGCCCTTGCAACCGGGTCAGAACTATGTACGGCGGAATGAGCCCGGTGTATCCCGCGTCGTAGCCCTTGAACAGGGACACGACCGCGCCAATGCACGGATACACATTCCGGCCGCCAGGCGGCCTGCCAGTCTGGACCAGATAAGCCGCTGTTTCATGGGCATTCACGCCGTGGGTGAGGCTGCGGATGATGGAGTATTTGTCGGCTTGTTTTGCCAGCAACGGGAGCAACTCGCAAATGCGGATTCCATCAATGTTTGTTGCCGCCGGATTGTTGAACGGACCGCAGTAATCGTTCCCCGCCTCTGGTTTGGGATCAAAAGTGTCAAGGTGCGATGCACCGCCCCAGAGCCATATTTGAATTACGGCCTTTGCTTTTGCGCCGGGTTTGGTCTTCAACTGCCTCGCGGCCGCAACAGCAGGCAGGGGCAATCCGCCCGCCATCAACAGGCCTGCTGTCCCTGCAATTCCGCGTTTGAGGGCCTGCCTTCGAGATAGCCGCCATCCGTGCACATTCGGATTATTGCCTTGCATAAATCGCGCTCATGCCGAAAGGCCTCGTCAAAGTGTGCCTCATTATGCCTTTCATTGGTGCCATGGTCAACAAGATTGTGGCTTGGTACGTTCCCTGCTGTTTTTGAATCCTACAGCCGGTTGCGCTTTTCCATGCAACACATGAAAAGCGCTCGCAGTCCGGAGCCGGACAATGTCAAATAGTGCTAAGGGAACGCCGAAAAAGCCGAAGCGATCAGAAGAAGGAACAACTCATATGCAATCAAGTCGGGAAACAACAAGATGGCAGATCAAGAATGTTTTTCATCCATCAGATTTCAGCGAGGCCAGTGAGATCGCCTTCGCACATGCACTCAAGTTCGCACTTATCAGCGGGGCCAGACTGAGCATGCTTCACGTCGCCACTGAACCCGAGGAATCCGGCCGTTTCCCGCGTGTTCGCGAAACATTGGAGAAGTGGGGCATTATCCCCCCCGGCAGCGGCAAGGACGCCGTGTCAGCCCTTGGGATGGCCGTCAGAAAAGTGGTTGAAAAACACGGCGATCCTGTCCACGTGGTGTTGTCATACCTCCGAAGGCATCCGGCCG
>JARYMD010000269.1 GCA_029907285.1 Verrucomicrobiota bacterium
AGATTTGAAAGCGCAAGGCGATGAGAACCGGGTTTCGGGGTCCATCCGTTTTTCGACGAATGTGCTCAAGAACGCGCGGCTGGCAGCCGGGCCGACGCTGGCTAATGCGACGTTGACACTCGACACTGGAATGTCTCATGAGGGGCTGCTGGGCATCAGCGTCAGTTTGCCAAGCGGGAGTTCGGTGCCCGCGGGCGTGACGAGACTGGCTGAACTTGCATTTGACGTTGCAACTGGCGCTTCCGTTCTGGAAGCGGCCATTGCATGGACAAACCTGCCGGTGGCGATTGCTGCGCAGAGTTCGTCGGGGACGAACCTGCTTGTCGAACCGGTGGTGGTGCCGGCCCTTGTTGTGCCAACAGGCCCGCCAGTTTTGGACCCGCAAAGCGGTTTGTTCCTGCATACTCTGCAACTGCTGAATCACGGAGGCGACATTAACGGCGTGAGCATCGTGGTCACAGGGCTGACAAACGACAGTTTTGGCAAGCCGATAGTGGTTAAGACGGCATTGACCGACACCAACGGCGCACAGCGTGTTGAATACGGCCCGATACTCGCCGGCGTGTCCGTGAATCTGCAGATTGAGTATTACGTTGCGGATCGGCGGACTGTTCCCTCACCACGGTTCGAAGTTGAAGTGCGCCAGCCGTCGTGGCCGGTCCAGTACGACACATTTGTTGTTTTGGACCGATGCCTCTACACGAACAACGTTTTCATGGTGGAATGGGAGACCGGCGTTAACGTCCTCTACTACGTTCAGTACACGTCGCAGGTGGCCAATACAAACGCGGGATGGCGCACCTCATTGCCGCCGGTGATCGGCAACGGCAGGCGGGTTCAATGGATCGATCGCGGACCGCCACGGACAGACAGCGCGCCCACGGGACAGGAAAGGTACTACAGAGTTTTCTGGAGGTAACAGAGAGGGAGTTTTACAACAATGAAAGCGTCGTTTTCGTTTGAATTGGTGTGTTTAACGGCTGCAGTTGTCGGGAGCCAAATCAGCAATTGCTTTGGACAGGAGCTGGAACTGTCGATTGACCCGAATCGCGTTTATGTCAGCGCGCGGTTCAGCTTCAATATCTCGGCGAGCTTGAAAAGCATGCCGATCCCTCCGAGTGCCGAGCCGAATTACTATGATGGTTTTGTCCGGCCTGACATCAGCGGCAACGCAGGCGGCCTTACGTGGAACTGGGGGTACCAGATATCTGGCCAGGTCGGGGACTCGCTGCCCGGCGGCGCGCTCAGCATGCATTACCTTGCAAGCTCACCGCGCGACGGCACTTCACAGACGCTCGACTCAGACATCACCGCCGGGTTCGAGATCGGATACGGACGCCAACTCGGCTTGATCCGACTCGGCCCTAATCGCAGTGCGGTTTGGGGTGTGCAAGGCGGTTTTGCCAGTCTGGACATCAACCTCGACGGCGGCAGTTTGTTGACCGGTAACGCTTCACTCGTTGAGCATGTTTATGCTCTGGGTGGTGTTGTTCCTCCTGTGGCGCCTTACACGGGGAGCTTTGAAGGGCCCGGGCCGTTGATTCCAACGGCACCCGCTTCTTCGGTTACAAGCTCTGTTGGGGTGTCCTCCCAACAGAATGCGCAATTGGACGCTTTGGTTCTCGGGTTCAAAGTGGGGCCGTTCATCGAAGTGCCAATCTACAAACGCCTTTCACTGCACGCCGGTGCGGGGGGCGCTATCATGGATGCGCTGGCCGAGCTCAAATGCCATGAAACAATGCAGATCGATGGAACCAGCACGATCTTGCGCCGCTCTTTCAACTATGATCACGACGAGTGGGTTTTTGGCTTCTACGCGAACCTTGCTCTGGGCTGGTCTGTGACCGACACCTTCACATTCATTCTTGGCGCACAGTATCAGGGGTTGGACGACGTGGAAATTGTTGGCGCAGGGCGCGAAGCAAAGTTGAACCTTGGCGAATCGATCGAGGTCACAGCCGGTCTTCGTGTGTCGTTTTAGCCAGGCTGGGCTTCAGTCTCAGGACGCGCATCGTTCGGCAACAGTTCCAGTACGAAATTGTAAATGGCCTGTGCATGCCTTAGCCCGCATATTTCCCAGCCCGGCGTAGCCGGAACCAAAGTCGCCTGACGGGCAACGCCCCCGGCTCTTGCACCCCCCGGACCTTCAACCACGCCGGGCTGGGAAATATGCGGGCTCTTGGAAACCCGCGCCAAGCCTTGACCATCCACGCTCTTGTCTGGGATGTGACGGGCTCAGCCATAGAGCCTTCGCCCGCGGTTCATGATCATGTTTTCAAGCGAACCCTTCAGCTCTCTCGCACGCTCGATTTCCTGCCTCGTTTCAACCAAAACGTCTTTGGGCATTCGGAGACCGCGCAGGCAGCGGTGTGCGCGTTGGGAGCGGCGAATGGGTGTTTCGTTGCTGTGCGGAACTACAACCATCAGGTCAACGTCGCTGTCGTCGTGCGGATTGCCCCAAGCGTGCGAGCCGTAGAGCCAGACTTCGTCCGGTTGGAATTCGTCAACCAACCGTTGCGTAGCAGTCTGGAGCAAATTCTCGTCCAACGTTTTCATGGCTTCCATTTAGCACATTTCCGGTGCAAATGAAAGCCCCCCGACGAATCTGTGACAGGCCGGATCGGTCTTGCGGGCAGCGTCTCCGGCAAATCGAATCTTGGCAACCAACCGGGCTTTCCGACGTTGCTTCATCTCATGCTTTCCAAGCAAGCTTTGATGGCATTGAAGTTGGGCAGCTCTTTTGGGGTTGGGGTTTGCTCGCTGTACCGCACAATGCCCTGCCGGTCGATTACGAACGCGGCGCGCGCCGAAACTGAACCCAATCCAAGCAGATCGTCCAGGAGCACGCCGTAGTCGCGAGCAGTCGTCTTGTTGAGATCGCTGGCGAGCCGGACCTTGATTCCCTCCTTTTGCGCCCAAGCTTCCTGAGCGAACGGACTGTCCACGCTTATTCCAATGACATCGGCGCCCAAACCCGCGTATGAGTTCAGTCCTGCACTTATCTGGCACATCTCATCGGTGCAGACGCCCGTAAACGCCAGCGGAAAAAACAGAATGACCGTGTTTTTGCGTCCAAGGTTTTCGCTCAGTGTGACGTCAACGAGCCCGGACGGCGTTTTGGACTTCAGTTTGAAATCGGGGGCTTTGGATCCGACAGGTATGGGCATGTTGTGTATGTGGTTGATTTGTTTCTGTTGTCGAGTTTCGCAATTTCGTTCTCCGACGTTTTTATGAGTAGAACCGGAACGGTGATGTGTCAAGTTGGACCAAGACCGCCCCAGCCCTGAAGCGGCGCAAGTCGGCAAAAGGAGACAGCAGTCAGGGGGCGGCGGCGGTCAGCAGTCCGACGCTGCTCCGCCATGGGCGCTTTCATTTCTCTCCTTGAACGTCGTACGTTGCACGTTGCGCGTTGAACGTTGCCAAAACATCGTGTCTGTCACCATATGTGCTCCGTCTCTCAACTTGCCCGGTACCGATTTGGCAGGAGGTTCAGGCCGATGAATGCGAGTTGAAGGGCAACGAAGATAGCGAGCCAGAACGATGCGCTGTCCATGAAACCGTAAGCGTGCAGTCCCACGCCCAGCATGTTGACCCCGAACCATGAAAATGATGTGACTGCATTGCCGAATATGGCGAGGTTCATCAGTCCACGGTCGCGAACCATTCCTGCTGCGCGTGCGTGGAGGATGATTGCACACCACAGGACAACCAGGAGCGCGCCGTTCTCTTTCGGGTCCCAGCCCCAGAATCTGCCCCATGATTGATCGGCCCAGACGCCGCCCAGCACGGTGCCAAGAAAGCTGAACAGGGTTGCGAAGCAGATGGTGCCATACGCCATGCTGGAAAGACGCGCTCTGGCATCTGGATTCAACGATTTTGTCAGGGCCCCCCGCACCACGTAGATGACCCCAATGAATCCGGCAACAAACATCGCAGAGTAACCGAGCGTAATTGTGATCACATGCGTGGCCAACCAGAAGTTGCTATCAAGGACAGCTCGCAATGCTTCCATTGTATCGCCGCCTAGGGCGAGGTTGTGAGCTATGATGAGCGTGATGAGTCCTATGGTTGTTGACAAGGCGAGGCCGACCCCGTCTTTTTGAATGCGTTCCAGGACAAGCCCGAGAGCGGCAGCGCCCCAGCCAACGAACACCGCGGATGAATACAGGTTTGTAACAGGCGGCCGGCCTTCGATGATCATCCTGAAGATTATGCCGGCGGTGTGCACTGCAAAAGCCACGGTCGCGAGCCCAAAAGCGGTTCTGTTGAGCGGTTTGAACCATCCCAGCCACGAGAAGAAACCCAGCACAAGCGCACAGGCATACAACACCATGCTTTTCAGGAACGGCTGCCAATGCCGGTAGATGAACTCGCGATTGACTCTGGCGACTTGTGCAGGGAAAAGGTTCGCAAGCCAACCTCGGTATTCGCGCAGTGCGCTGTTAAAATCATCCGGCTTGTTCGTTTTCCGGGCTGTGACAAGGGCCGCGTATGTGGACACAGCGCTTGGGATGTTTGTGTTGCTCAGCGCGCCAAGCAATGCCGCGCCAAAGGTTTGCCAGCCATCCAGACCGGCTTCCGGGTTCTGTGGCGGTATTACGAGCAGATAATCTGATGCAACAACGCTCTCGAAGTATTTGAGCTGGTCCCGCAGCCGATCGAGCTGTTGCTCGTCGTGGGGAGCACTTCTCTGGCGGGCGCGCCATGCGCTGATTCCTTCAACGATAGAGCGCTCGTATTGCTTGAGTTCTTCGAGAAGGTTCGTGGAATTGCCTGGCTGGAAGCTGTATTTGAGCCGGTCGTACAGAACGACCGCGGCCTGCAGCTTCAGGACTGCGCGGTCGAACGCGGTTCTGTCTTTCGGCCCGATTCCTTGGACGTTTTCGGCCTGACGCTGCAGGTCGTCCAGACGATCTGACATCTCATGGAAAGCAAAGTAGTTGGGGCCGTCGGCCGCAAGATTCAGCAGCGATCGCACCTCTGGGTGGTCAATGCGGAAGACCGGCATGCGGTCCGCTTGTTCAGGCGCCATGGTTAGATTGACGAGCCATTCGATGGCGCTGATGCGCTTGCGATCCTCGGACATGGCGGTCTGTTTGCCACGAAGCATCACCAGTGCGTTTCGTGCGGCCGAATCCATGGGTTGGAGCCGCCCGTTAACGATCACCGGCAAACGCCCGAAACCTTCGAGGTCGAACTCGGACCTTGTCTCGGGTTGGCGCAGTCCCAAAAGAACCCATGCCGTGGCGAGGCCTGCAGCTATCCAGTGGATCGCTCCTTTCATTTGCGGAAACCTTTGGTGAAGGTGATCAGATGCGATGTGAATCTGTGTGCGAGGCCTAGGCAGATCAAAGCACACGAAATGTATGGTGTAACCCATGCCGGATTGCGGACCACCTGGAGGATGCTCACGCGCGGATCGCGTTCGTCGTAGCCGCTTTGATAGTATGTCTCCCCGTAATACCGCAGTGGATTGTTCATTCGAATTCGCACGTTGCGGTTCTCGCCTTTTCCCGGGTTGATGATGCGAACCTCGCTTTCGAAGTTTCGCGGGATCGCGCTCCCCGGATACTTCTCATGTTTGAACCTTGCCAGCTCGAGCGCGAACGGCTTGTAGTACCGGACAGGCCGCAAGGAAACCTCGAAGGTGCGGTTTGAAACGCTGAGGGTCTGTGTTTTGGTCAGCCATAGCGATGCCACCCAAGTGCCGATCGAACCTTGTGGCCCCAACAGCTCAATTTCGGCGGTTGGCATATCGCGCCTGTCGCTGGAATACTGATGCGGCATCTCTCTGAATCTTGTCTGGCTCGAAGCTCCGTGGTTTGCGATCAGATCGGCACTGGCATCGGCACTTTCCACGGGGACGGAGTTGGCCATGAAACGGCGGACTTTGATTCTGAAGGGCAGTGCGGGGGCTGCGAATTCAGATTTCCGCGCCAACAAAGCTTGTGGGATTGCGGTGACGACATTGTGATCTGGGTGCGTGGTTTCGACGATCGCGAGCTCCACGCGTCGTTGGTCTTCTGAATACCATTGCGGTTGCCCTTGGACCAATCGCATCACGCTCTCCACAGCAAGCATGTCGGTCGAGAATTGTCCGATCAGCAACAGCAAAAGTCCCGCGTGGGTCAGCCACAAACCCGGACTCTGTTTTGCTGTTTTGCGGTGCTGGATCAGTGCGAATACGATGTTCAAAGCGGTTATGCCGCCAACGAGGTAGCCGCCGGGA
>JARYMD010000026.1 GCA_029907285.1 Verrucomicrobiota bacterium
TTTCATCGAATCAGCCATCAACCACTTCATGCTCACCGGCGGAAAAGATCGCCGCCTCTATGAGGCAGCCAAGAAACTGGCAGATTGCTGGGTCGCCAACCTCGGTCCGGACAAGAAAGAGTGGTTCGATGGCCATCAGGAAATGGAGCAGGCGCTCGTGCGTTTCGGCCGTTTCGTCAACGAAGTCGAGGGCAACAATCGCGGCGAAGCGTACATCAAACTGGCAAAGTCCCTCCTTGATTGCAGGCGCAACGGAAGCGAATACGACCAAAGCCACCTGCCTGTTCAACAACAATACGAAGCTGTCGGGCACGCCGTCCGTGCAGCGTATTCATACTCAGCTATGGCGGACGTGGCGATTGAGACCGGCGACGTTGATTATTGGAGCGCGGTGATGTCCATCTGGGACAATCTGGTGAACCGCAAGTACTACGTCACCGGCGGCATTGGCAGCGGTGAAACGTCTGAGGGATTCGGCCCGGATTACTCACTCCGCAACGAGGCTTATTGCGAGTCGTGCTCGAGCTGCGGCCTGATCTTCTTTCACCACAAACTCAACCTCGCTTGCCGCGACGCAAAATACGCCGATCTCTACGAAGAAACGCTGTACAATGCGCTGCTGGGCGCCATCGATCTCGAAGGCGCCACATTCAATTATACAAACCCACTGGTTGACGGCCGCCGCACTCGGTGGCATGCGTGTCCGTGTTGTGTCGGCAACATTCCCAGAACGTTGCTGATGATCCCCACATGGACTTATGCCAAAGACCGCAACAGCATTTACGTCAATCTATTCCTCGGCAGTGAAATCACCGTCCGAAGCGTCGCAGGCACAGACGTCAAAATGGTCCAGAAAACAGAGTACCCATGGGATGGCGCGGTCGCTATTACTGTCAACCCGGCAAAGCCGGCTCGATTCTCGCTGTTTATCCGTGTCCCGGACCGCAACACGAGCCGCCTTTACTCGGGCATCCCAGCCGTCCATGGCCTCGAGTCACTCAAGCTCAACGGAAACGCGCTGCCACCGCAAATCGAGAAGGGCTACGCAATAATCGAGCGCGACTGGCAAGTGGGAGACACAATCGAGCTTCGTCTGCCCATGAAAATCCAGCGCGTCAAAGCAGATCACAGAATCGAGGCCGACCGTGGCAGGGTGGCACTGCGTTACGGACCGCTCATTTACAGCGTCGAACGCGTAGATCAACCTGACTTAAACAAGGTGCTGAGCAGCAGTCAGCTTGCCGCTGAATGGCGCCCAGACATTCTCCAGGGCGTCACCGTGATCAAGGGAACATGGAACGACGGCAGCCCGATGCTCGCCATCCCCTACTATGCGAGATTGAACCGAACACCAGAGCAGGCTGGAACAGACAGACAGGTCGCACAAACCAGCTCAACACCCAACCCCGCCCAGGTTCAGAACACAAACGCGTCCGCGAGCACCGGCTCTCAAACTGGCACACGCCCGCGCCGCCGTGAAGTCAACTCGATGGTGTGGATCAAAGACGAATGAAGAAGCTATCAGTCGGACTCTTTCTCGGTCTAATCGTACTTCTGAGTTGTGCCCGGGCTGATTCGACCCCGGAAACCCCGCAACAACGACCGCCTCCGGGCCAGCGCGACACCCGAGTTTTCAAAGACAGGATCAGACCTTACTGGTTCGCAAACAACACCCGCTTCTGGTATCGAAATGATCTCCCGCACGGCGCAAGAGAATTCGTCATGGTCGATGCGCGACACGGCGTTCGCCAGCAGGCCTTCGACCACGCCAGACTCGCCGCCGCACTCTCAAGGGAAACAGGCAAGGAATATCGCGCTGACCAGCTTCCATTCGATACAATTGAGTTCGTCGCTGATGCCACTGCCATCAAGTTCACTGTCGATGATGTGGTATGGCAATGCGATTTGAACTCGTGCCAGCTCACCAAACAGGAACCAGCATCAACAGCCGTCGAAAATGCAGACCGCGACCGCGATTCACGTGCAACGCCTTATCGCCGAAGAAGCCGTGGCCAGCGGCAGCAAGGTGATTCGCCGCAGTCGCCCGACGGACAATGGACTGCGTTCGTTCGGGATCACAACGTGTTCGTTCGTGCCAATGACGACTCAGGGTGCGAAATCCAACTCAGCCGGGATGGGCGCGAGGGTTTATCCTACGGGCACATTTCATGGTCGCCCTCGTCCAAAGCGCTCGTGGCTTTCCGCATTGAGCCCGGCGACCGCAAAGAGGTTTACTTGATCGAGTCATCGCCTCAAGGCGGCGGGCGAGCCAGGCTCCACAGCCGGCCTTACGCATTGCCGGGCGACAAGTTCCCCACGTACGAAGTGAACGTGTTCGACATCGCCAGCACAAATCATATCAAACCCGAGGTTGACAGGTTCGAACACGAATGGCTTCGTCCTGAACTTCATTGGAGCCGTGACAACCAACGGTTCGCCTACCAGCAAGTGGACCGCGGCCATCAGCGGCTCCGTGTCATTGAAGTGGACACGGCGACCGGCAAGGTGCGGAACCTCGTCGATGAACGCTCGAACACGTTTATTTGGACGGCTCACACTGAGAATCTCGGTCTCAACCCGACAACCTGGCTCGAACAAACTGATGAACTCATTCACGCCTCCGAATGCAGTGGTTGGCGGCACCTGTATCTGGTGGACACCACTGCCGGCGCGGTCAAAAACCCGATTACAAAAGGCGAATGGGTGGTGCGAGGCATCGACCTCATTGATGAAACAAATCGCGTTGTATGGTTCCACGCCAGCGGTGTCTATCCTGATCAGGACCCTTACTTCATTCACTATGGGCACGTGAACTTCGACGGCAGCAATCTTGTCTTCATCACCGATGGCAACGGGACTCATTCGATCCAATATTCCCCCGACCGGCAGTACATTATCGACACCTACAGCCGCGTTGATCAGCCACCAATCCACGAACTGCGCCGCGTCGATGACGGCAAATTGGTCTGCAAGCTGGAAGAAGCCGACATCACCCGGTTGGAAGCAGCCGGCTGGAAACCGCCAATCGTTTTTGTCGCCAAGGGCCGTGACGGCACAACCGACATTTGGGGCATCATCTGCCCGCCCAAGGAACTCGACCCGAACAGAAAACACCCGATAATCGAGGACATCTATGCCGGCCCGCAGAGCGCTTATGTGCCCAAATCGTTCAGCCCGCTCACCCGCTACGAATCCCTCACGCAGCTCGGGTTCGTTGTTGTGAAGATTGACGGCATGGGCACCGCGCATCGGTCCAAGGCGTTCCATGATGTCTGCTGGCACAACCTCAAAGACGCCGGTTTGCCAGATCGAATTCTCTGGATCAAAGCCGCTGCAACCAAATACCCGTACATGGACATCTCGCGGGTGGGCGTCTATGGCAACTCGGCAGGCGGCCAAAACGCAGCCGCCGCTGTCCTGTTCCATCCTGAGTTTTACAAGGCCGCTGTCGCCAGTTGCGGTTGCCATGACAACCGCATGGACAAAGCGTCATGGAACGAACAGTGGATGGGTTACCCGGTCGGCCCGCACTACGCCGAGAATTCAAACATCGAAAACGCCCACCTCTTGCGCGGTCATCTGTTCCTTGTCGTGGGCGAAATGGACGATAACGTTCCCCCGGAATCAACGCTTCGGTTCGTGGACGCGCTCATCAAAGCAAACAAGGACTTTGATCTCCTCGTCATACCGGGAGGCGGCCACGGGCCAGGCGGCGAATACGGCGCCCGCAGACGCAATGATTTCTTTGTTCGTCACCTTCTCGGTGTGAACCCGCCAAACAGGAACGCTCAGAGCGCGGCCCAGCCGCCACCATCTCAATGAAACTCAGGCATTTGACAGCGGCCGTTCTTCTTGTTGCCCGGCTGGCCCCGGGCCTCAGTTTCGAATCCAGTGCCGCAGGTGAAACAGTTGCACCCGCCGTGACCGCGCCTCCGGATTCTTTCTTTTCTTTGTTGCGAGAACGGGACCGCGATGCCGCCCGCCGGTTTTACGCAAAGTACATCGACATCGAAGGCATGCCGGTGGCCGCCTCCGCCGAGGTCGCCGACCTCGCTCTTCAACGCACGTATGAGATCTTGACCCACATGCTCGCCGGGCGGCCAGACATTCTCGAGGCAATGGTCAAGAACCGCATGTACCTCATCATCATCGGGAAAGATCAGGTCTATACCGACATGCCGGAATACAGAAACGCGCCGAACCCCGATTACCTCAACGAGCGCGTGCGCGGAACCGGCGGCCGGCCAACCAGCTGCGGCGAGGAAAACCTCCTGAGCCTTCCGCTGGATCGATATGACGACGAAAGCATCGCCGTCCACGAGTTCTGTCACACAATCGACAGCACACTGGATTCAATCGATCCATCATGGCGTGACCGAAAAGGCCGCGCGTACAAAAACGCGCGCGCCAAAGGGCTTTACCGTGACACCTACGCAGGCTCAAACGCAGACGAATACTGGGCTGAGATCGTCCAGGCCTACTTCGACTGCAATCGCGTCAACAACTGGAACCACGGCCCAATCGGCACCCGCGAGCAGCTCAAAGTTTATGACCCCGAAGGTTATGAACTGGTCCGAACAGTGTTCAATCTGCCGCCAAACCGCGATTGGCGTTACAAGTTCCTCCAAAAGCTCCCGACCGTGACCCCGCCTCCGGCAAGGATCAAAGCCGATCCCTATTACACGAAATTCACCTGGGCGCGGGAATTCACCGTGCTGGGCCGAGACGCAAGCAATGCCGCGCTCCTGAAAGCCAACGACACCATCCGCAAAATGTTCGCGTATCGCCATGACATTCTCAAAGCGCTCATCGCCGATGGCGTTCGACTCGTGGTCCTCGGCCGAAACGAACACATCGCCGACCTGCCCGAATGCGCGCGCATCAAAGACTCGCCATCCCTCGACCCTCTCGCGCGCACACTGGAATACACGCCTCAGACAAAACTCATCGTCGCCAGCGAGGAGAATGTCATGGGCAACCCAAGGGATGCCTATGTCGGCGACAATCAGGTTATCCGCCTTATGGCCAAAGCCCTCTACCACGTGACAGGCACACGCCCCGTCGATCCAAATTGGGACAATCGCCGCCGCGATGTTCAGCAATATGAACTCCGGGTGAAACGACTCGATGTCCGATTCAGCAAACGATTGCACGAGCTGCACACAAAAGCACTCGCAGCCGGCAAATGGCTCGGGACCGCCGCTGTCCATGACCCGGTCGCCTACTGGGCTCACGGCGTGCTCGCCTACTTCGACGCCGCTGGCCAACACGCCTCGCCACCAGACGCAGAACAGCCAATCGTCACACGCGAACTGCTCCGTCAATACGATCCCGATTTGTTCGCTCTCGTTCACGAAACGATGGCTTACGGCGGGAAAGTCGATTGGCGATATCAGCCTGCGTGTGTTCACCCCGCTTCACCCTGAAGCTTGAACCATCAGAAGAGAACTCACCGTATGAAAGCAACCTCCGCTCAGGCCATCGCATGGAAAATGGCCTTGCTACTTGGCTTGAGAACGGCGTGTATGGACGCCCCGGCGGCGGCTGTCCCGGTTGTTCAATCAGCAGCGTGCCCGCTGCCGCTCCATGCAGTCCGTCTCACAGGCGGCCCGCTCAAACACGCGCAAGACCTCAACGCACAGTATCTCCTCGCACTCGAACCGGACAGAATGCTGGCAGGGTACAGAATCCGGGCCGGCCTCGAACCGAAAGCAAAAGGTTACGGCGGCTGGGATTCGGTCGAAGGCAAGCAACTCACCGGACATCTGGCCGGCCATTATCTCTCCGCGGTGAGCATCATGTACGCCGCCACCGGAGACGCGCGCTTCAAAGAACGCGCTGACTATTTGGTAAGAGAACTCGAGCAGGTTCAGAACAAGCGCGGCACAGGTTATCTGGGCGCCATCACCGACGCCAAGGGCACCGACGGCGAAATCATATTCCAGCAAATCGCCAAAGGTGACATCCGTTCGAGCGGCTTCGATCTGAACGGAATGTGGTCGCCATGGTACACACTCCACAAAATGTATGCCGGCCTGCGCGATGCCTTCCGTTACACGGGCAACAAAACCGCACTCGAGCTTGAGAAAAGATTCGCCGCATGGGCCGAAGGCATTCTCTCCCAACTGACCGACGCCCAGGTCCAGCAAATGCTCAACACCGAGTTCGGCGGCATGAACGAGGTGCTCGTTGATCTTTATGCTGACACAGGTGACAAACGCTGGCTTGACCTTTCATACAAGTTCGAGCACCGCGCTTTCACCCTTCCACTCATGCGCCACCAGGACAATCTGGCCGGCAAACACGGGAACACGCAAATCCCCAAAATGATCGGTTCCATCACCAGATTCGCCTTAACCGGCGATCCAGGTGACGCCTTCGCAGCAGGGTTTTTCTGGGACCGGGTTGTCCAGCACCACAGTTATGCCACCGGCGGCCACGGCAAAGACGAGTACTTCGGCGAACCCGACCGCCTCGACGACCGGGTGGACGGCCGGACAGCCGAGACCTGCAACGTGTACAACATGCTGAAGCTCACCCGAAAGCTCTTCGCACTCCGGCCGGACGCTCACTACGCCGATTTTCACGAGCGCGCCCTGTTCAATCACATCCTTGCATCCAAAGACCCGCAGGACGGCTGGGCTTGTTACATGGTCCCCGTCGGCCGTGGGGTTCAACACGAGTACGAACGCGACATGCTCGACGGCGGTTTCACTTGTTGCACAGCTTCGAGCATGGAAAGCCATGCTCTCCACGGCGACGGCATTTATTATGAGTCCGCCGACAAGCTCTGGGTCAATCTGTTCGTTCCCTTGACTGCAGAATGGAAAGCTGCCGGAACAAGGCTGACCCTCGAAACCGATTTCCCTGAGGGCGACAGAGCAACCCTCAAGTTCCACATGGATTCTCCAAAAGAATTCACCCTTGCTCTCCGGCGCCCGTTCTGGGCCGGCGAAGGTTTCTCCGTCAAGGTGAACGGATCAGAACTGCCCCCCGCAGCACTTGCCGATCCAGATCAGATCCGCCCTGCCAACAGACCCCGCAGAGGTGATTCACGTGCACCGGAAAAACCTAAAGTGAGCCATTTCATCGAAATCCACCGCATATGGACATCCAGTGACGAAGTCTCAGTTCTTATCCCCAAAACGCTCCGACTCGAGCCTTTGCCGGACAACCCTCGCCGCGTAGCCGTTCTCTGGGGACCGCTCGTCCTCGCAGGCGATCTGGGTGACGAGCAGCCCCGCAGACGAAGCGAACGGAGAAGCGGACCTCCTGATTCGATCCCCGTTTTCATCTCCGCTGAGCGGCCTGTCCATGAGTGGCTCAAGCCCGTGCCTGACAAACCGGGTTGTTTCCGCACCGACGGCGTCGGCAAAGACCGTGACGTGGATTTCGTCCCGTTTTATCGCTTCCACCGCCGCACTTACGGCATCTATTGGGACCTTTTCACACCCGCAGAATGGGAAAAGCGTGCCGCAGAAATCGCCGCCGAACAGGAAAGACAACGCCGACTCGAAGCCGCCACCGTTGGATTCGCTCAACCGGGCGAAATGCAGGCTGAACGCGACACCAACATGCAGGGCGAGGACACATGGCCTGATCGACTCATGGGCCGGCCCGGCCGCCGTGGCCGAAATTGGTTCTCGTTCGACCTTGCGGTTGACCCTGCTCATCCCCTGGCGCTGGTTGTCACTTACAACCGCGACGAATGGGAAACGCGCACATTCGATATTCTTGTGGATGGCCGGAAAATTGCCACGCAAACACTCGAACGCCGCGGCCCGGTCAAGTTCTTTGATGTCGAGTACGCTATTCCTGCCGATTTGGTCAAAGGCAAGGAGAAGGTTACGGTGAAGTTCGTCGCTGTTGCAGGCAGCGAAATCGGGGCCGTGTACGGCCTTCGCACAATCCGCGCCGACGCCGAACGCTAACCCGGAAATCTCACCGGCCATCCCGTCGGATTCACCCGTTGCTTCAGCCCGGTGAGATTTCCGGGGCCCGCAGAGAATCCTGAACTTGCACCGGATGCAGACAATGATGTGCGAGGAAAGCCGATGTTAATCGCTCTGGCAAAAACTCAACGGCTTATTCAAGGACGTAGTCTATCTGCACCGTGGTGCTGCCTTTTTCGAACTTGGTGATCATGACCTTTCGAGGTGCTTCGATGCGGTAAAACCGGGTTGCAGTGGAGACAGGCGCGGTGAATCGTCCGCCGGTCACCATCGATCCCACAACCGCTGATGGACAATCAGGACTGGTCACATCCACGGTGTTGACCGCGTTTGAAGCTGTGCGTTCGACGGTCCATGGGCCGGTTATTGATTCGGCAGAATAACAGACCAGCGGATACCATGCCTTGATCACGCCAGCAGGATTGGAGGGGTCATTGACCAGGGTTTCCGATTGGTCATTCGGATTCACAGAGAACAGTTGCAGGTTTGCTGCGCCACCGGTTTCTTCCCAAATCAAATGCACCGGGTAAAGCCCGTCCGCTTCGACTGCAAACTCGAAAGTCGCGTTTGCAGTTGAATCCGGGTTTTCCCACAAAACGAGCATGTCGGCAGTGTCCGCCAGCCCTGAATACAGTCCAGCCCTGTCATCGCTGATGATATGGAAGCGATAAGTCCCCGCTTTCAATTCAAGATACGCGCGGCATTCGACTGCGATGTTTATGTAAGAGCCGGCGCACAAACCAGGAACGTTGTTCGGCGGATCATTCTTCTTGTCCCATGCCAAAACCTGAACGATGCCTGTCGCGCTGCGGTCAATCGGAATCTGAGGTGGAACAGCCAACTGCAGTCTTGCGCGAGCGAGGCTGTTTGCGAGGTTGACTCCGCCGTTCTCGCTTTGGACGGTGCGGAAATCGAATCCTCTGACGCCAAGGCTGCCTGTTGGAAGGCTCTGAGTGGCGGGGAGCAGCGGATACTCCGATGTCCACGTCCACGTGTTCGTGTAGGACTTTCCGGTGTTGTCCGCGAAGACAACGGCGCTTGTGTGTTTGCTACCCCACGGCAACAAAGCAGTGATGTTGTAGCTTGCGGTTGCGCCGCTGAAATCCCTGGCCATATTGGCCGGATTGCTCGCTTTCACCAACACCGGTTCAATTGTCAGAGAACTGTTCGGAATCAGTTGTCCATCAAGGAACAATTTGATCGATGCCGTGTCAACACTTGTGTCGCGGTCCAGTATTGAAACGCTGATTTTCGGATAGAACTCTCTGGCTTTGCCGGCTGGCGGCGGCAGCAAATCTGTGACGGTTGCGGGCATTTCGCCATCGGCAGGCACTTTGGCTATGTAATTGTCGAATGTTGCTTCGGCGCCGTCGGTGGCTGACGGGTACCTTTGCTCGAACACTAGAAATCCGCAATAACCGCTGTAATATGAACCATCCATGCCAACCGCGGACATCACCGGGCTGTTGGGTTCAGCCAGATCAAACAACTGAAACAGCAACGTGTAGCCGTCGTGGCTGCTTGCAACGAGCCGGTAACGACGCGAAGGGTCAAGGACGAGGTTGCCATTTCCCACTTCAGCCACCGTTGTTGGCTGCTCGTCGTTGAGGGCGCTGATGTAAAGCCGTTTGTACCCGGACGAGTACGTTGCTGCGTAGCCATCCGAAGTGCCGAGTCCGACGTCCTGCAGGTAGAACAAAAAGCCGGCTTCCTGTTCCCAGTTTGCATTCCATGCCAAAAAGTCTGCTCCCATATAGAACCGGCCCGTGTACACCGTCGGAAGAAAACTGCCCGCCCGCGCATTCCCCAGTCCGAACGGATCGTCACCCGTGGGCGGAGCATATATCCGGTAAGCCTTTCCGCCCATGCCATCGTCCGGAAACGCGAATGTGGCCGCCCACATCGCCGGCAGCGAGTACCGTTGCCAGCCGTTGTCGTTGCCCGAGTTGAAATCGTATGAATCCGCTCCGGCTGCCCGGGGTAACGCAGTCGAAACAAGAGCAGCAATGCCTGCAGTTGCAAGTGCTTTCAGGATACGATTTGACCGGCAGTTCTTGGAGGTGTTCATATGTCTGATCCTTGCTTGGAACCGACCCATGCAATGCACAGTCTGATCAACCTTTGCGAAACACATACCGAGGACTAACAGCAGCAAACGGATGTGTCAAGCGGATTCGCATCCCAAGGCCCTTGTCGTGGGGCTTCACCCCACGCTGGTATGGACCGCGCCGTTGGCGCTTCGATGACCGACCAAGACAACCGCGTTGTGCATGGCAGCGTAGTTGATTGTTTCAGCCATGAACGCCCCTCGCTGTGTTCGAGGCTGTTGGTGTTCGTGGACCAATGACTCGAGGGCCGAAGGCCCGACACAATACCAGCCTGGGCCAAGGGGCGACCCGCGGCGCTCCCAGCCAACTACGTGTCTGTCCCCATATGGCGCCATTCGATCTCGCCGCTGTTCCCTATGGTTTCTCGCGCGCTGCCGCGGACGCACTCGGCGTTAATCGCCGCGAAGCGTTTGGAGTGCGGCAGCTTGCTGCCGCTTTGTTTTTGTGCACAAACAACGTGTCTGTCCCCATATCGGCCTCGCTACTGTTGCTCAGCGTTCGGCGATCTCGTACAACATGCGCGCCCCAGCCTGCGCATCTCCCGCAACATCGGCGGTGAATGTCAACGTGTCGTTCTGCGCTTGTGCCGGGACCTGGGCGATCCTCTTGCCTCCGGTTGACAATGCCCAGACCTTCAATCGCGCGGCATTGTCAATCTTGATCGCAACCTCTGCCTGCCCGGCTCTCACCAAGTGCGGCAATGTGCCCCACGCGAGAAGAGTTTGTCTGGCTTCCTCACGGTACTTGATGCCGGTGTTCTGCAGGTCTGTCAGATGCGTCACCAGCAAGCGGCGGCTGTTACGGATCGGCGCTGTGTCAATTGCGCTGACCCAAACTGTGGCGTCGCTTCCCTTGGTCGTTACTCTAACCCCGCCGGTTGGCGAATTGACCGTTTTGCCGGCAGGCGCATAACCTCCGGCCGTGCGCGGAGTGTCGATGGCAAGAGTGTTCTCGGGACCGTTGATGGAGATTTCGCCAGTCTCACTTCGCAGGACCCGGCGCGCCGGATCAGTTGGGTTGTCAGACGTCAGGATTCCCCGTGCCCGCAGCAGATCAACTAACCGCGCCTCGGTCAGACTGTACGGATTGATTTCAGCAACGTGCGCGGCTTTCCATGAGGATGCCGGGGTTTGCCAGCCAAGCGGGAAAATGATGTCTTCTGGCAATGGATCAGCAGGCGAGCTGACAACCCGTGTGCCCACCCTTGTAACCCACGCAGCCCAGTGCCACTGCGGATGCAAGCTGGGGATTCGCGGCGCCGGTTCAGCGAGGTCGCTCTGGCTCATGACGATTGACATCGAATGCGGCGCGGCCCGCATATCACCGCGCAAAAACAGACACAGCGACGCCCGTTCCGAGGCCTGCCCCAGTGGATCGCTCGCGAGATCGAAATAACCCATCTGCGACGGTGTGAACATCGACTGTCTGCTGTGGCTGTACGCAAACCGCCAAATGCCGCCCCACCCCTGCAAAGCCCCGAGAGCACCGGTCAAAATGCCGCCGACGCCGCGAAATCTGCCCGGCCCCGAGTAGTTGTATTCAGTGATTGTAAACGGCTTGTTGCTGAGGCGGGTGAACGCTTTGCTCCGTCCGCCTGTTGCGCCCTCGGCGAGCGGGCTGGTGTTGGGGCACTTGCTCGGGAGCCTCCACGGGTTCTCCAAAAACTGGGGATGATCGACGTAGAAATGATCGTCCACGTAATCGTACTCAGAACGTGCAGCCTGGTCGGTCACAAAATATGTCCACGAATTTGCATTGCTGATCAGAGCCTGACAGCCAAGCTCGTCGCGCAAGAACCGTCGCATCCGCTCGATCATGTTGCGCTCGGTGTCCGAGAGGAACCTGATGCAATCGCGCGGGCGCGGGCCTTCGCCTCGGAGGTTTTCGGGCAACGCGACCGTGCCTGCGGCGGGGTCCTCTGAATCCTTCAGTTCCGCGCCCCAAGCCTTTGAAAGCGCCTCGCGGCTGCCGTACCTGGTGTTCAGCCAACTGTTCCACGCACGCGTCCACTCCGGGATCGCACGAAGGTCGCGATAGAAATTGCCAAAGTTTCCTTCGTTGATCATGGACAGCCACGCAAGTGCAGGTTCTTCAGCATAACGGCGGCCGGTGTATGGATTGACGTGGCCCAGAAGAGCGCGAGTGAACTGTTTCCAGTTCTCCCACGCGCCCTCATGAACCGGCACGAGAATTTTGAACGTGTCCATGGGAATTCGGCCATCGCGGCCAACACCGATCTCACGCCATGGCACGCTGCGCGACACGTACAGGTCGGTCGTCAGATAGATTCCGCGTTTCATCAATGCCGCCATCAGGTAATCGAACTGATCGAGCTTCTCGGGATTAAGCCGCGTTGTTGTGGACTGGCCATCTGTCAGGTCGCGTTCATAATGGTGTATCCGAAGCGCGTTGTATCCGAGCCGCGCAAGCCTTTCTGCGAGACGATCCGCCTCGGCGCGCTCGATGTATTGCGCGCCAAAGCAAAGGTTCACCCCATAAAACCTGCGCGGCACATCCGGCGAATCAGCAAACGCAAACTGGCCGTCAGGCCTTGCGATTACTCGCCCGTGCTTGCCCGCCGGAGCGTCCGTCAAGCCCATGGAAGAAAAATCGAGGGCCGATCCTGGCTCAATGTCCAGCTCAACCCGCAACGGAATCCAGTCCGCACCAGCTTGAAGAACCACCGGTGAAGAGGAATCGGATTCGGCCTGTGCAGCGGTCGCAGGCACAACGTTGCAAAGCAGACCATAACCGCACAGAGACAACACCAACGCGCGGATTTGCAGGGCGTTCATACGTCAACAGCAGATCAATTCTGGTTTTGAATCAACGGACAGTTTCGACCGGCCGGCCTTATCGCGCTCTTGTTCCGGCTGGGAAAAGCTGGATTTCGGAAATTGTCGGGCCTTCGGTGGCATCAAGAATGCTGAGCCTGAACTCACGGGCGGCGACCTCATCGAAACGCCGGTCGAATAATCTGCCCAGGCTGTTGCCGGTGAAGATTGTTTTCCATCTGTCTTCAACCCGGCACTGAAACTCGAACTGTTTCACACGCCCGTCGTATGGAACGGCTTCGCGGATAACGACGCGCGACACAGGCGCAGGTTTCCCAAGGTCAATGGAAATCCACGCCTGCCTTGTCCCGGCATCCGTGGCCCAGCGCGTTTCAAGGTCGTTATCCAAAGCCATTTCAGGTCCAAACTCGTTCGTCATGTTCTGATAAACGTTCGATGCTGTTGCTCTGACGGTTGATGTGGACAAAGCGGGGATGTCCATTGCCGAACCGTCGAGTTCAAGCCGTACCACGGTATCCAGCGGGTCGCGGTCGGATTCCCCGACACGTATAACCACTGCGTCTTGTTGCTGCTCGAAGTCTGCGTTCCAATGCCCCAACACCGAAGCTTTCAAGACTTTTCTCGGAATGCCCGGCAACGTGATCCTGTCCGAGTCCCATTTGAGAATGTGAACGAATACGGTGTTGTCCTTTCTTGTGCTTGCGAGGGCGCTGGTGGGTTTCCATGGGCCGCCGCGTGTGCCATATATGCTTTCGCCGTGTTTGCTGAGCCACGCGCCGATCTCCTTGAGGCGCTCCACCTGGCGCGGCTCGATCCGCCCGTCAGGCATCGGGCCAACATTGAGCAGCAAATTGCCGTCGCCCCCCGCGCAAAGAACCAGCGTGTGAACACATTGAGCGAGGGATTTCATCGTGTCGTTGGGTTTCCACGCCCACTGCTGGCAAATCGTTATGCACGATTCCCACGGGCGGGTATCCTGATAATTGCCGATGCGTTGTTCGGGTGTGTCATGGTCTTCGGGCAGTCCTGTGCGGTTGTTAATGATGATGTTTGGTTGCAATGACCGCGCAATTTTCACCAGTCCTTCGCCGTCGTAGTCGCGTGCCGACTTGCCCAGTCCGTCAAACCACAGTATGTCCAATTGCCCATAATTGGAGCATAGCTCGGTCACCTGCTGTTTGAGGTAGGCAAGGTAATTGCCGTGCCGGTCCGGTGTGAAGGCGTCCGGGTGATGCCAGTCCGGTTGCGAGTAGTAAACACCGAACCTCAAGCCGGCTTCATGACAGGCATCAGCCAGCTCTTTAACCACGTCCCTCCGGAAAGGGCTGTTCGGCGAGGTGATCTTGTAATCGCTGGCTTTGGTGTCGAACATGCTAAAACCGTCGTGATGGCGGCTGGTGAAAACCAAATACTTCATTCCCGCCTGCTTCGCGATGCCAACCCACTCACGCGCGTTGAAGTTTGTTGGGTTGAATTGCCTGTACAAATTGTCGTACGTCTCGACAGGTATCTCTGTCCCCCGAGACCCGTAGCCGCGGCGTTCTCCGCCGCGGGACCAGCCGATCTCTGTGCCTTTGAGCGAGACCGGCCCCCAATGGATGAACAGACCAAACCTTGCGTCCCCCCACCAACGCATGCGCGACGGATAAGGTGTGGGACCTGCTGCGGCAGGTTCTGCCGCCAGTGCAATTCGAGTGGTGACCAGTGCCAGCAAGATCAATAGCGCCTTCATGCAATTGCCAATACCAACACCAACATGTTGATCTTGCGTGGAGAATTGCAAGACAAAGTTATTGGTTGGCGCGACTCGGCCCCAGACCCGCAGCACAGACGGCGCCACAATGCCCGGCGGGTGATCACTGCTCCCAGCTTCCGCGCCAGAGCAGAGGATTCGGGCGCACCATTTGCCGCACCCCCAGATCGGCAAATCGAGATGCGTCCCCACATGCTTGACTTCCGCACCGCGCCACTCAGAATCCGTTCCGACTGCCATCGTTATGCACCGTAACTTCGCAGCGCTCCGGACAAGTCGTTCGGCGGGATTGGGCGCGTTCTCCGCAGCGCGGCGCAGCACAAACCAATTTGCCACTGCGAAATATGTTGGCGGCGGTTTCGCAATAGCAAGACAAGGCAACTGCCAGTCAACCTTTTCCGCCGTCCACACCGGCTTTGAAACGCTTCGAGATCGGCTGCATCACCACACCCATTCCACATGATTATGAACAAAAACAACGAAGTCACCCGGCGCAGGTTCATCGAAAAAGCCGCCACAGTCACCGCAATCGGCTTTGCAGCGCGGCCTCTGATTATTGCTCAGGAACAATCTGGGCCCCGCACAGGACCAAACAGCCGAATACACCTCGGGTTGATCGGATGCGGCGGCATGGGGCGGGTGAACCTGAACGAATGCGCCAAACATCAGGACGTTGTAGTCACCGCCGCTTGCGACGTCTGGAAAGAACGCTGTGACTCGGTCGTCGCGCAATTCAAGGACACATGCAAAGGGTATCGCGATTTCCGTGAAATGCTTCAGCAGCCCGACCTCGACGCAGTCATAATCGCTACTCCGCCCCATTGGCATGCGTTGATTGCGATCGCAGCTTGCGAGGCAGGAAAAGATATTTACGTACAGAAACCGATGACCTTGTACCTCGCCGAAAGCCTCGCAGTGCGAAACGCCGTCAAGAAACACAACCGAATCAGCCAGGTCGGCACCCAAATACACGCCGGCGAGAATTATCGCCGAGTTGTCGAGTTTGTTCGTGCGGGTCTTCTCGGCCCGATCGGCGTCGTTCGCACGTTCAACGTCATGAATCAGGGCGTCGAAGGAGTCGGGAAGAGCGACGTGCGCACTCCGCCGCCGGGGATTGACTGGGACCTTTGGTGCGGGCCGGCGCCAAAGTGCGATTTCAACCCGATTCTGGCCCGTGAATCTTACAACCATTGTTCATGGCTCGAGTACAGCGGCGGCTGGACGCCTGGAATGGCGCCACACATCATAGACCTTCCAATATGGGCGCTCGATCTGGGTTACCCAACACGCGTCAGTTCCGCCGGCGGCAGGTACGTCGTCCAGGACGACGGCGACGCCTATGACCATCACGAGGTGCTCTGGCAGTATCCCAAGCTCACCATGACATGGATGCTCTCGCTAACCAACAGCTTCGATTTTGTCATGCGCGGCGATGCCGAACCAGAAAGGCGGCTTGGAATCTACTTCCATGGCGTCAATGGCACTCTCTATGCCAATTACGGCATGTTCAGAGTCATGGCCGAGGGCAAACGAATGCAAGACAAGCAGCCGCCGCAACCGAGCATCCCTCCTTCACCGGGTCACGAACGCGAATGGCTCGATTCAATCAAGTCAAGGCAACAACCGAGTTGCAGCGTGTTTTATCACGTCAAAGTCGATGTCCCAATCGTGCTCAGCGTGCTTTCATACCGCCTTGGCCGTTCCATTCAGTTTGACCCGGCAAAAGAACAAATCGTCGGCGACCCTGAAGCCACCCGCCGCTCGATCCCCGAATACAGAGCCCCTTGGAAATTCCCCAAGGAATACGTGCCAAACTGGAGCTGAGTGAAACTGCTGGCATCGGGCATAATGACACTGCGCCCGTCGCCCATTTGAGGCGATGGCTCGCTAAGCCGATTGTTCACGGAACTCGCCTCCGATCTTGACGAAAAGCGCAAACACGCCGATTGCCACGGCAACGTGCGCCGCCATGGCATACCAAACAAGCTCGGGGCGCCCACCTGCGTTGAACCACGCGTAAAGTTTCGTGTAAACAATCCCGCTCAAGAATCCACCAATCATCACCGCAAGGAAGTTCGAGCCCATGTACAACCCCGCTTTTTCCTTGGGCGCAATCCACGTAATGTACTCCTGAATTCGAGGCGAAGTAATCATCTCGCCAACAGCGAAAAGGAAAATGCCGACGAACACCAGTGACACTCCATGCATGCGCGCCGCGCCAATTACACCGAGCCCGGCAGCCGCAACGCCAAGCCCGAAGAGAAAAGACGGCATTGGTCTGAATTTCTCGAACACACGCGAAATCCCGAGCTGCAAAATCATTATGATGTAGCCGGTGTGCGAGATCGTCTCGCCAATAACCCTCAGCGATCCATCCTCACCTTTGCGCGCAAAGAATCCTGCAACGCTTTCACCCAACACCGAGCGCATGTCCTGATACAATCTTGCCGTGTCAAGATTGCTGTCCACGTACAGCGCGCACAGGTTGAAAAACGCCCAAAACGGCAGCCAGAAAAACAATCCCAGCAGAATCAAAAACACTGTGAATTTCACATCTGCCAATGCGCGTCCGATCTCGCCAATGCGCTGCCCGAGCGTTTGCGTCTGGCGCTGGCGTGGCGGTTCCTTGTAAAACAAAACCGTGATCACCAGCATCAGTCCCACGGCCATTGCGGCGGCGAGAAACGCGTAGTTCCACGAAATCGCTCTCAATCGCCCCGCCACAATCGGACCAAACGACCCGCCCACGTTCACCATCGCGTAGAAAATGCCGAATCCGAGTGTCTTGTTGGTTGTATCTGTTGTTACGCGGACTGTTCCGGCAATCAGCGGTTTGAATATGCCGGCCGCAAGCCCGATGCTCAGCATCGTCAATGCAATGCCCGAGAACGACCTGGTCAGCATCAGAAGCAGGATCGACGGCAAGTAGGCCAGGTACGACACAATCAGCACCGGCTTGAATCCATACCTGTCCGCAAATGTGCCCGAAACCACTGGAACCGCGTACGAGAGCAATAGAAACAGACTTTGGATGTACCCCAATTGATCCCGGGAATAGCCAAGATGAGTAAGGTATATGCCAAACCCGAAATAGATGCCGTAATAGGCGAACCGCTCGAGGATTTCTATTGCATTCGCCACCCAAAACACCCGCGGGAACGGTGTCCGGCTGGCGCCGGGCGATGTCTCCGATTTGCAATTTCGCGTCATTGAACGCCGCAAAGAATGGCAGGCAAACCGCAAACCCGCAAGAAATGCAGCATTTCCGGCTTTGAAATGCTGCTCAAGAATGACCTTCGCCCGCAGACGCCCGCGCGAGTCTGTCTGCTATGGCAGACCACTCGGGGCTTTCCGGAGGTGCACGCACAATGATCGCAGACGCACAGGCTTCGTCGCACTCATGGAGCGCGGCGTACAGCACCCTTGCGTAGGCCCGAACATCTCTTGGCAGTACCATGACGTTCCCGAATTTGATCTGTGTTGGCGGGCGCACATGAGTGATCAAATGGCATGAAACAGCCGCCAGATTGTGTTTCGCCAGCAAAATCTGCAGAGTCTTTTCGTCGTCCCCCCGCCACACGAACAACCGCGCCCGGGGTGCGTAATGTCGCAGCATCTGGCCCGGGCTTCGAAGTGGCTCGTCATGTTTCCCGGCTTGCGCTGTCGCAACCGTTCTGCCAAGCACGGCAGAAATAGCAGATTCATGAATCAACCCGGGTCGCAACACACGCGGCGGGTCGCACGTCAGATCAAGCACCGTTGATTCAATTCCAATCGGACACGGCCCGCCGTCGAGAATCAATTGCAGTTTCTCGCCGAGGTTCCTTTGGACGTGTTGCGCGGTTGTGGCGGAAAGTTGACTCGAGACATTGGCGCTCGGTGCAGCCAGTGGAAACCCGCACGCATTGATGACCGCATCGATCACCGGATGGTCCGGCCACCGCACTCCCACTGTATCACCGCCGGCAGTGACGATCTCGGGGATGCACTTCGCCTTCTGAAGAACAAGTGTCAACGGCCCAGGCCAAAATGCCTTTGCAAGCAAATCTGCAGTTCTCGGCCACGCCGCAACACACTCCTGCGCCATGCGAATTGAGGCCACGTGCACAATGATCGGATTTCGCGGCGGCCGATTCTTAACCTCGAAAATTCGCGCTACTGCGCGCTGATCGAGTGCGTTTGCCGCAAGACCATAAACTGTCTCCGTGGGCACAGCCACCAGCTCGCCCGCTCGAAGGAATGTCACAGCCTCACGAACCGCCTGTGCCATCAGTTCAGGCGTGTCCGTTGGCATTACCTTCGCCCCTGACTTGTCCATGTGCATGCAAATTCCGGTGCGCACCAAAGAAAGCACAAGTTCTGATGCAGGTGAAAGCTCAACAGATCAAGCGCAAGCCTTCTCTTTCCTGAGCTTTGGCGGCCGTGTTCGAGAATCATCTTTCCTTCGGCTCCGGGCTTTGCCAGACCCAGTCGCCTGCGGGCACGTCTTCTTTGACTTGGGCCTTCGAGATGGGCTTTCCGCCGTCGTCCACACCGTCAGGGCCGACCGAGTAAAGCACATAACGGTCCTGGTCAATTAACCGGTATTTCAACGGCCCGCCATTGACCGGGTCCGCAGGGACGCGGGAAATGAAGCCTGGCGCCAATTCGGCCAGTGTTTCCGGATACCGGCCTTTGGCCAGACGATGTCGTTCGAGAGCGCATGCCACTCGCGCAAGGGTAACAGTGGTTTGGCCCGCAGCCGCCTTGTAAATGGTTTTCCCTGTGGCATGGAACAGTCGTGGGAACAAAAAGTTGTACGGCGAAGCCTTCTTGAACGCGTCCAATGCGGGATCGTGTTCGGCCGCGGGTGAAAGACGCACGCTCGGACGCGCAGGATCAACCCGCCCTTCCAAAAAGGCGTGGAATCCTTCGGCAACGCTGATTTGGTTGCGGTAAATCAGTGCCCGCGGCCATCCGCGAAAAACCGTGGAAGTTCTCTGCGTGCGTGCCTGCGAGCCTTCATTTGTGCTGCTGGTTGCAGCGAATACGCCGATGTTCGCCTCTGCACCCAGCATCGCCAAAGCAAGTGACCGTTCACCGCGCATGCACCGCCGGTAATCAGCCACCAGGTTGACCTGGCCCAAACGCGATTCAAGCCTTGCCAACTGAGATTCAGGCCAGCGCCGATCAGCCAGGCCCGACCATAGTGGCTGTGCGCCGAGCTCGATCAGGCTGACTTTTACCAGAAACCCGATCAGCAAAGGCTGGCTTCCCGCGGCCTCGCCAAAAGCAAGTATCGATTCGATATCCGAACACGCGGACTCGGCGTTGCCTCCGAGCAGATTGAGCCGGGCAGAAATGCTAAACACTTGGCCAAGACTCTTGAATGTTCTGAACACAGCCAACTGCTCAGATAGCGGCCCCTCGGGCCCCCACACCAATTCAGGACTGAGTTTGATCTGGGCAAACGGACGCCGCGCAGCAGTCCGCACTTCAGCAAAAAAGTTCCGATTCTCATCGAACAGGGACCGAAGCTTCTCGAGGTCTTCCTTTGGCAATTCCGAAGCCCAATCAGCCAGCGGACACAACGTGCCGCTTCGCCAATCGCCCTGACCGGGGAGTTTTCGGTGGAACGGCTCGAACTGGGCGGTTAGCTGCTGGCAAGCGTTGGTCTTGCTCGTCTCGGGTTTCATGGCATCAGAGCCTTTCCCGAAACCGAAACACGGCGCAAGAGCCGGTGTTGCGAGAAAATTGTGGCCGTCAGGAACCGGCCCAGCCATGAGCGACACCCAATCGAGCGTTTCGCCCTTCTGTTCAAATCGCAGCTTGCACGCTTCCCATGCGCGCATGACCTCCGGGCGCTCGTGAACGAAGCGGTTGTCACCGGCTAGGCGAAAGACGATGTTGCCTCCGCCTTCCAGCTGATCCGCAACGTGTTTAAGCTTG
>JARYMD010000270.1 GCA_029907285.1 Verrucomicrobiota bacterium
AGTTTGGGGCGGTGGTTGGGGACGAGGCCGAAATCGGATGCAACGCCGTGCTGAACCCGGGCAGCGTTATAGGGCGAAGATCGTTGGTTTACCCGAACGTGTCGTGGCGCGGTGTTCTCCCTGAAGGCCACATTGCAAAGAACGCAGCGCTTGTCCAGGTGATTGCCCGCCATAAAAGCGAATCTGGAAACCCATGATAAGCACCACTGAGACAATCCCACAAAGCACGGCCGAAGACCTCGTTGCGCAGGTGGAAGCGATTTTTTCGCCGAATGGTCTTCTTTCCAGAGCCAGGAACTTCGAGTACCGGCCCCAGCAACAGCAAATGGCGGTGGCTGTGGCGCGTGCGTTGGCGGAAAAGAAATGCCTTGTTGTCGAGGCTGGAACTGGTGTTGGCAAGAGCCTTGCCTACCTGATTCCGGCCATTCTGTACGCCGTGACGAACCGGAAAAAGGCCATCGTTTCCACCCACACCATAAACCTGCAAGAGCAGCTCACGGAAAAAGACCTGCCAATGCTCGAACGTATTCTGCCGGTGCGATTCAGCTACACGATGTTAAAGGGCCGTCAGAACTACCTTTGTCCCCGGCGATTGCACAAGGCGATGCAACAGTCAGACAGCCTGTTCACTTCCACCGAAAGCGAGGAACTGCGCCGAATCTACGAATGGTCAAAAAAGACCGAAGACGGCAGTTTGTCTGATTTTGAGACCGAACCTGATCCGAAGGTGTGGGCGCAGGTGTGTTCTGAGCGCGGGCTTTGTTCGCCAAAGAAATGCGGGCACCAGTCTGATTTCGTAAAGGCCGGTGGCCAGCCATGCTTTTTCCAGCGTGTCCGCAGTCGAATCATGTCCGCAGACGTGCTGGTCTTGAATCACACCCTATTCTTCACACAACTCGGCAGCATCGATGAAGAACCGGTCGAAGGCGGTGTCCTGTTCAAAAACGATTTCGTCATATTCGACGAAGCGCACACGATGGAGTCGGTGGCCGCGCGGCACATTGGCGTGAGTGTCTCGAATTCGCAAATGCGATTCAATCTCCAGCGGTTGTGGACCGAGAAGACCGGCAAGGGTTTGCTGGCCACCCTTCGGCGGGGCAAAGCGGTGACGTTGGTGGCCGACGCTTTGGAGAGAACACAGAAGTTTTTCGAAGCCGTCGAGGAAGAGTGTGACCGGTTCTATCGGTTGCACCGCGAGTCCCTTCGCCCTGAGTCCGCGGATTCCACGGCGAGCGCGCCCCGGCGCTGGACAGAGTTGCGCATTCGCAAGCCCGACATTGTGAATGACAATGTTACTCTGGCCCTTGAACGCGTGAGAGAAGAGGTGTCCGACATGATCAAGATGTCCGAGGATTCGGACATTGGCAGCGAATTGCTGGAGTGCAACCGGCGATTGGGCGAACTGCGCGATGCGATTGCCTTTTTCCTCAAACAGAGCGAAGACGACCATGTGTATTGGGTCGAACGCGGAGGAAAAGGCCAGAAAATCATCACGCTCAACGCGGCACCAGTTGATGTGGCTGATTACCTCCGCCGCCGTCTGTTCAGCACGGGCACGTCGGTGATAATGACCAGCGCAACGCTTGGCATGGACACAAAACATCTCGGCCAGCCCGTGCGTGCTGAGCCCGGCCGAAAGGACGGATTGAACTATTTCGCCTCACGCGTAGGCGCAACTGATGCCACGCTGCTCCAGGTCGGGTCGCCATTCGATTACGAACACCAAATGCGCGTTTACGTCGTCGGCAAAATGCCCGACCCACGCGACCCCGAATACTCCCGGGCGCTCAGCAAGTGGATTCGGCATTTCATCCGCAAGACACATGGCAAAGCCTTTGTCCTGTTCACCAACTCCCGCCTCATGCAAGAGCTCGGTGATGAACTTGAGGATTTCTTCGACGAGCTTGGGGTCAACTGCTTTGTTCAGGGAACCGGGACACCACGATCGCTCATGTTGGAGAAATTCAAGAAAGACATCGATTCGGTGCTGTTCGGCACCGACAGTTTCTGGCAGGGGGTCGATGTACCGGGAGAGTCTCTGAGCAACGTCATCATCACCCGGCTCCCGTTTGCGGTTCCTGATCACCCGCTAATCGAGGCCCGAATCGAACGCATAGAAGCCAATGGCGGCAACGCGTTCATGGACTTTTCGCTTCCCGAAGCCATTCTGAAATTCCGGCAGGGGGTGGGCAGGTTGATCCGCACCAAGACCGATACCGGGATTGCGGTCGTGCTGGACAATCGAATCCTGACAAAACGATACGGTCGGGCGTTCCTTGACGCTCTTCCAAAGTGCCCTGTTGAGATTGTGTAGGATTAGCGAGGCGCCGCCTCAGACCGACCGAGTTTGCAGCGCCACAATACGCAACTGGTACTAGCCCGGAAATCTCACCGGAACGAGGATTTGGGTTTCTTGGACAGATGAGCCGGTGCGATTTCCGGGCAAGGTTCGAGGTTCTGATTTTGGCCCGCCAAGGTCGGCGAGCCCCGCCTTTCATGAAAGCTTGGATAAGATATGCGGCTCAGTTCCGGGAATCAGCGAAAGCGCGTCATTGATTGCTGCGCTGATTCAACAGCGGTCTTGCACGATAGAACCTCACCATGTAGCCGGGCGCGTGCTCGTCAACGAACGTAACCGTGCCGGAAACCGGCGCTCGGACAGTGGCAATGGTCGTCCACCCCCGCAGATTCGTGGACGCCTCGATCTCGTACAACCCAAACGGCATGCCTTGGATCGTTCCATGGAAGAAGCCGCTGGCGAGAACGCATTGTGCGAACAGATTGCCCGTATGCTTTGAAAGCAGCTCATTTGCGGCCCTCCACGGCTCACCAGTCCCAAGGCTTTCGTCGGCGTGCTTGTCCGAAAACGAACCCGTCCCTGATGCGCCCGATCTTTTCCCTGCGCGGTCCCACCAGACCTGCCCGCCCGCTGCAGTGAACGACATGCCGTTTACAGTTTTTCCTTCAAGGCCGACGGTTTTTGCCGGCACACGCAATCTCACCCATTTCCCGGCCGGGGGCAGGGTTCCGATGTGCACTTTGGAGGTCGCCTGACCAACGCCATACTGGAACAGGTCTTCACCCCAATAGGCGCGATGTTCCCACGATGCGCCGTTTCGCCACTGCAACATTATCATTTGTGGCGGCGCATAGGGATCCAAATAAACGTAGCAGAACAGCTCGTCGCCGTAGTTGATGGACATCGGTTGTACGGGCTGTCCTGAATAGTACGCAAAATAATGCGAGCGCACAGTGCCGGGAGGAGCCCACTTTGACTTGTGGAGGAACGTCCCGGAAACCGGCCCGGGCTCTTCACTGGTCCAAATCCAAGTGTCACCAGTGCTGGCCATCCTTGTTGCACCCGGCGGCAAATCATCATCGACCCACACCCAATCGTCTGCGGGGAGGCAGGGCTGCAGAACCACAGGTTGCTTGCCGGCGTGTCCCCACCATGCCTGTCCCCCGTAAAGTGAAAATGCCATCCCGGCAACAGCCCGGTTTTCGAGAGCCACCAATGAGGCGGGCACCTCAAGCCGCACCCATTGGCCTGTTGGCGGCAAAGGGCCTGCGTAGCATCTGCCGGGTGGAGCGTCCTTGCCCCATGGGAACCTGTTCTCGCCCCAATAGGCGCGATGGTTCCACAAGCCGTCGTTCCATTGCAACATGACCATCTGAGGCGGGTTCGCCGCGTCCAAATAAACACAGGCAAACAGCTTGTCTCCCGAATTCACCGGCTGTGATGAGCCTCCGAGAAACAGGTGCTGGTGATATTGCCGAGGCAAAGTGGTTTGGAGAGACAGCGGCGATTTGTGGCTCAACTCACCCGCAACAGGCGAAGGCGCTTCTGTCCACTCCCAGCCAGCCTCGTTAAGAGCATCTGTTTTTGCGCCCGCGGGCAGTTTGTCTGCCAACCAAACAACATCTCCCTCGAGCAACGCCGAATTCTTGCCGGCATGATCCCACGCAACTTCTCCGCCGTATCGATCAAACGACATTCCGCGCACAAGCTTGCCTTCCAAACCGACAAGTTTCGCGGGAACTTCGAGCCGAACCCATTTTCCACCGGGCGGCACAGGCCCCATGTAACAACGCTCGGGAGAACCGTCCGCACCGTATGTAAACAGGTTTTCTCCCCAGTAAGCCCTGTGCCCCCATGGATTGTTGGTGGCCCCGTCGTTCCATTGCAGCATGATCATCCGGGGCACGTTGGTGGGGTTGATATAGACGTATGCCATCAGATGATCACCCCGTCCGACCTGCAGTGCATTCTTCGCCTTCACGAAGAAATGCCCCAGCAACCCTGTCGCAGGCGGAGAGACATGCGCTTTGTTGCGCGAGAACGGCTCCGGATTCGAACTCACCCATGTCCATGTCTCGCCCGTGTAACTCTGGCCGACTGCCCCGGAAGGCAAAGAATCGCTCACCCACACATGGTCCGTGCTCGGAATTGCTTTTCCGGTGTTATCCCAGCACGCTTTGCCGCCGTACACGGTGAACGCCACACTCATGACCTGCCGGTTCTCCAACCCCACCACACTGGCCGGAACCGAAAGCCGCACCCATTGTCCTCGCGCAGGCAGTGAACCAATCCGCACCTTGCTCGTGCGTTCGCCCTTGGTCCAGGTGCTCGGAAACTTGTCTTCGCCCCAGTAAGCCCGGTGTTCCCACGACCCATCCCACCACTGAACCATGATCATTTGCGGAGGCGACGTGCGATCGAGGTGGACATAGGTGAACAACGAGTCGTCGGGATTGATCTGCCATCCAGGTTTACCGACCGAGAAGAAGTGCGTGCTCATCTTGCCCGACGGCGCTGAGACATGAGCGCGCGTTCCGAAATATGGGGTCGGGTTTGAGTTCGTCCATACCCATGCATCAGCCCAAAATGCATCCGTCTTTGAATTGTCCGGCACATCGTCTCCGACCCATACCTGGTCTCGAGCTGGGACTGTCTTGGCGAGATGATCCCACGCAGCTTCGCCGTCATGTACATTGACAGAAACTCCGTTCACGTCCTTGTCTTCAAGCCCGACCAGCCTTGCCGGGACCTCGAGTCGAACCCATTGTCCTGTTGGCGGAAGACCACCAATTCCAACCTTGCTTGCTGGTTCGCCCTTGGTCCACTCGCCCGGGAACAGGTCTTCACCCCAGTATGCCCTGTGTTCCCAGGAAATCCCTTCGCGCCATTGCAGCATGATCATTCTCGGCCTTGCGGACGGGTTTCAGATACACGTACACAACAAATGAATCGCCGATGTTGACGTGAAACGGTTTCTTTGCGCCGGCAAACCACCAACTGCGCAGGCCTGGCCCCTGTCTCACTCGCAATGCCAGACGGCCTGAGACTGGAACCGGGTCGCGGTCAATCCATTCCCAAGTCCCACTGGCGGCGTTAAACGCGCATTCCGGCATCGAATCTTCCATGCACACGCGATCCGTTGTCCCTGCAGCCAACGTGGCGGGCGTGTAGTAGATCACAAGGTTTGTTGTCGTTGCATTGCGGGCGGCACTGTTGTCTCGTGCTGTCACTGTTATCGTGTTCGCGCCCGGGACAAGATTCACGCTTTTGCTCCAAAAGACCGTTCCCGTGCCGGTTGCCACATCGTTGTTCGCGCGCTCCCCGTTGACCTCGACAGACCGAACCCCGTTGTTGCCACGGCCAAGATCGCTGCCTGTTCCAGCAAGGACAATCTCGCCGCTGTCCACTACTTGTCCATCCGCATGACTCGTCACAGAAACGTCCGGACCGGTCGTATCCGGCGGCAAATAGTTGATTGTCAGCCCAATGGTCGTGGTGTTGAGGTTCACACTGTTGTCCCGCGCATTCACGGTGACGGTATTGCTGCCAGGATTGAGAGTTAAGGTCTTGCTCCAATTGGCGGTGCCCGAGCCGACTGCCGTGTCGTTTGCTGCGCGTTCGCCGTTGACGGTGACGGACCAAATCCCGTTGTTGCCGCGGCCTGCGTCGGTCGCAGTACCCAGCAAGGATATCGTGTTCGTTGCGACCGTCTGGCCGTTGGTGTGGCTTGTGATCGACACCACCGGCCCGGCAGTGTCAGGAAGCGAATAGCGTATCGTCAGCTTAACAGTAGCAGTGTTTGTGTTCCGGCTGTTGTCGCATGCGACCACAGTGATGGTGTTTGCACCCGGGGTCAAAGTGACATTCCTGTTCCAATACGCCGTGCCAGACCCAACCGCAGTGTCGTTGTAGGCTCGCAGT
>JARYMD010000271.1 GCA_029907285.1 Verrucomicrobiota bacterium
CCCAACGGGTTGAGCGTTACCCGAACTGTCACCAGCATAGCCCAGCGCATCGGGACCTCGGATTTGTGGATCGGAACCATAAACGAGCCATTGCCGAACAGCTTCGTGTATTACGATTTTGCCACACAGGACATAACCAGTTCGGAAGAATTCAGCGTCTCACCTTACAAGAATGCTGTGGCGTTTATCCTGGGCCGATCCCCGACTGATTGGCTGACGTCGCAGGACATGGCTGTGGGGCGGAACAGACTCGATGTATGGTTCGACAGCATTACGGTCGGTGGAACCACCGACGACGCCATAGGCGCGGTTAACGACGCTCCCTCCGATCCCAACTTCGTAACTTCTGAGGCGCTGGTGCAATCGGGTGATTCTGGCGCGGGAATGTTCGTGCCGTCAGCCGGTAACAAACTGATCCTTGTAGGAATCAACTGGTTCTACTACACGACGGAAACCGGCAAGACGGGCAGCGGTTTCTCCTACGTGGGGAATTACGATGGCCAGATTCAATCCTTCTTGAACGCGTACTCAGTGCCAGAACCGCCGGCGTTTGCAGCCGTCACGGGTCTGCTTGCTCTCGTATGGAGTGTTTCGCGCCGATTGCGGAAATCTTCAGAATAACGACATGAAACAGTGTCGGATTGGGGAATAATACCCATCAGATGGTGCTGAATGTCCTTTTAATCAAAGCCAAATCCCAGCATAAGTCATTTGCAGAAAACAGCTTGCATCTCGCTAGCGAAACTTGGCACGCGATCCGCTAGTCATGCACAGACAGATTGACGGCGTCGGTGGTCGGTGCCGCAAGAGAACAAAAAACATTGAGAGCGACAGAATAGAAAGGGTGTGAAAGGTATGAAACTTGTTAAACTTTTGGCATTGGTTTGCGCTGCGGGTTTGACTTTCTCACTGTCGGTTTTTGCTGATGGTGACGATGGCAGCAACGGCGGTTCAGGGAACGGCGGGTCGGAAAACGGCGGCGGACAAGGCGGACAAGGCCAGTTTAATTGGGGGCAGATTCAAGCCTACCTGCAATGGCTGAAGAACAATAACGCCAGTCCTGAAAAGCCCGTGCCAACACTTCCCGAAGGATTGGCAGAGAAGATTCAAACAGCAAGACAGGCCAAGTTGCAGTTCATGGAGCAGCAGAAGCAGCTCGCCCAGCAGATGAAGCAAGCTGAAAACCGCGAGCAAATTCGGCAGCAAATGAGAGAAGCCCGTCAGCAGTTCCTCCAGGAACAAAAACAGTTAATGGAGCAGATCAGGCAGCAGATAGCTGAAATGCGCAGACAGTTCAAAGAGGGACAAGATCAACTTGTGGAAGCGGCCAAGGAACAAAAGAACCGTGCCCGAGGCAGGTAAAACCCCGCAGATTTGTCCGCGGGTGACCCTGGGGACATGATGGATTTGGGTTTACTTCGCGGACTTTCAGGGAGCAAAATCAACCAGACGGTTCCAATGGGATCGTCTGGTTGACTTTTTATCGGGTGAACCGGGCCACACAGCGCAGCGCATCCGCACCCACACGGCAGGCCGGCGAAAAGCTCGCGAAAGTTCAATTGGTTTGCCGGGGCCGATCGCGCGCTTTCCTCGCGGCACTGTCGCTGCTGCTCAGTGGTTCGACCTGTGGCCAGCCCACGAATGAATTCGATCTCACCGAACCACAACCATGGCTCTTGTCCGCAACTGCGCGCGCAGGCGCTGGTTACCGGGATAATGTCCTTCTCAGCGCTGCAAGGCCGCAATCGAGCGCGTTCGGGCTGGCTGACCTCGAGTTTTTCGCCTATCGCCTGCCGATTGATGGAACTGAAGTGACCTTCTTCGCCAGCGGTGAACACAAGCAGTTTACCGATGTGTGCGAGACCGACAAGCAACAACTGCTGATTGCCAGTGCTTCGATTAAACGCCGGCTCGGCAATGTGGGAACAGCCGCGTTGTCGGTCCAGTACTTTTACATGGACCAGGTCTTTGATGCTTCAACCACCGAGTTTGGCGTGGGCGTCGTTGTTGCAAGGGGACATTCACTGTCCGGCAAGCCTCGACTTGACATTGATCTCGGTTCGCGCACACGGCTCGAGTTTGAGGGAATTGTCGGCCACCAATGGTTTGAAAGCCCGTTGGACGATTATCTCGAGACCGGACCGCGGATTGGGCTGAGCCACGAATTCAGGGACCGCTCTCAAATCGGCCTCAGTTACCAGCTAATCCACCGCGACTACGCCACGCGCACGCAGGTTTCCACAGAGGGCATTCCTTTGGCCGGCACTGAGCTGACGTATGAGATGCATCGAGCGGAGCTTGCCCAGCGGCAAAACTGGAACAAGCGGCGCACCTTCCGCACAACGGCCAAACTCGGGATAGAGGCTGTGCACGACAATGGATCGGGTTACTTTGATTATCAGAGGTACTTTGGCGATGCTTCGGTCCGATATGAACCCGGCTCGTGGGCCGCAAAAGCCCAAGTCAACCTCAGCTACTATGAATACCCGATCCAAACCGCGACAGTTGGTGATTCTGTGCGGCGACATAAAACCCTGCTGACCTTCACATTCGCCGCCACCAAGAGACTCACCAAACGGATCAATTTGTTTGCCGAGTATGAATACGAGGAATCAGCCGCAAACACTGCTTTTGATGAGTATGATGTCAACACCGTCTCCGCGGGGTTGCAAGCGGAGTTCTGATGCCATGCGCGCCTCTCCCATGCGTGGTTTCGTCCAAGGCAGGCCGCACGGCGCATCGCTTTGCGCCCGTGCACAAAGCGCCAGCACGCCGGAATTGCGACAGGAACTTCTGACATTTCCGCGTAAGCGCGGGACTCTGGCAGCGATCGGTTCTATTGTGCACGGGCCGCTGCTGCGTCCGCGGCGGGTCAGAGCAATTCAGTCCGCCAGACCGCCGAAATTCAGCTTGGCCAGATTTGACAGTAATCGTGACTTGTGAGAGGGAACATCAGAGCGGATGCGACCATGCTTCGGTCCAACATTAGATAGGCCATGGCGAAGACAGGATTAAAGTCCAGTCCGATGCGCCTTGCCGCGCTTGTGACAGCCATCACCTTGCTGGTGTTCGGCGTTACCCTGTCTGCGGTAACCCTTCAGTTGCGTGCAAAGATTCGGAACCAGATCGCGGGCCGCGACGCGCAAATCCTGAACAATCTCGCGGCGAGTCTCCCCCTTCAAACAACAAGGACCAACGGTTTTGGAGAGTTTGTTGAAACAGGCGGTGACACATTGGATGAACAAGGCATGCCGGACCCTGATCTTGGCATTCCTCTTGGGCCGGCTGACAGTGACGTCGAAGCCCTCTTGCAGTCAGAACGTCTGCGTGAAACAACACAGCGGCTCAGGGGCCTTCTGGCAAAAGGCTTGCTTGCGGTCAGGTTGTACGACGCTGCAGGCCGCCCATTGCTGCCGCCCGAGCCTGCCATTGCACAGGCCAAACTCGCCTCTGAACAATTGGAGAAACTTCGGCGATTCGAGCCGATCAGCATTTACAAGCCCGCGGTTCATCCGCAAGAGGTTTTCGGCCATGTTGCGGACGAAATGCCGCCCTCAGTCGCTCTCCCGCTTTTGGAAGTCCTCATCCCGATCCGGAGCGTTGACGGGACGCGATTTGTCGGGGTGAATCAGATTCTTCTCGATGGAACGGGCGTCGCGAATGAATTCTCAGCGCTGGACCAACACCTGGTGCGCCAGGGCATCATCGTGTTTCTGGGCGGAGGCGTTGCCATAACAACGGCATTGATGCTGGCGTTCAGGAGACTTCAGAGGGTCAATCAGTTGTTGGCAGAACGCACTGCAAGCCTCGTGAAAGCCAACACCGATCTTGCGCGAAGCGCCCGCGCCGCTGCGGTCGGGGCAGTAACAGCTCACTTGATGCATGGCCTTAAGAACCCCGTGGCCGGCCTGCAGCAGTACCTGTCTGGCCTCGGCCAGACAGCGGACGCCGAAAACGATGTTCTCAGAACTGAAGCAGCGAATATCACGCGCCGAATGCAAACCATGATCCAGGAAGTCGCCCGGGTCCTGCGCGAGGAAGACGGAACCGCGGCGTACGAGGTTACTCTGGGCGAGTTAAGTGACATGGTGCTTGCCAAAGCGAACCGCACTGCGGCGGAGCACGGAGTAACGGTCACATTCTCGCCGGCACCCAATTGCACTCTTTCCAATCACCAGGCGAATCTGATCATGCTGATACTTGAGAACCTCATCTCGAACGCCATTCAGGCCACACCAAAGGGAAAGGCGGTCACTGTTTCTCTGGTGCACCGGGGCGGCGAGCTCGATTGTCAGGTCAGCGACGAAGGCGCTGGCGTGCCACCGGATGTTCAGCCCAGGCTGTTCTCGCCGCTTAGGTCAACAAAACCGGACGGCCTCGGCATGGGACTGGCGATCAGCAAGCAACTGGCCGAGCACGTTGGCGCCAAACTCGAACTCAGGTCAACCGGCCCGCAAGGTTCGGTTTTCGCCCTTGTTGTGCCTTTGGGAAAAGGGGGCTAACAGCCCCGGGCGCGAGATCGCCGTATGCGCCCGGCAACCGATCGCTGTTCGAGCCCCTCAGGCGGAGGGGTCTCACGTGGTTGGGAGTTGCTCTGGCAGTGGTGCGTCCAGTGGGGGCTTGATCAGAGTGGTTTTCCCAGCGACGGAGTCGCAGGGGATATTTCGCAGCCCGGCGTGGCGACAGCCCCAGGGGACACAGGCACCGTGTCACTGCCTGTGAGGCAACTTTGGTTTCGGCTACGCCGGGCTGCGAAATATGCGCACCGACACGATCGCCAGTGCGCGTTTCATCAATGCTCATGGACGACCCGTTGCAAGAATTCCTCGTAGCGCACTGCGAGTTTGTCCCAGTCGTACTCCCGAGCCGCCAGTTTTCCTTTTTGTGCGATGGCGTTTCTGCGTTCCGGTGAGTTGATGAGTTCTTCAACGGCGCGGGCGAAAGCTTGGGTGTCGAATGCAGGCACTCGAACGCAGCAATCGTCTGGCACCCATGACAAATCTGGAATATCAAACAGCACAACCGGCACTCGACAGCAAAAAGCTTCGACTATGACCAACGGCGAGGCTTCAAATCGCGATGGCAAAAGCAAACAAACACTGCGGCGGAAAAGCTCTTCCTTTTCCTGCTGGCCGACGCGGCCGATCAAGCGCACACGGTTTTCCAGTCCAAGCTCAGCAACACGGCGCGCGACAAAGGCAGTGTCGCCTTTCGGGCCGCCGCCGGCGATGACGAGCGGCACTTGAACCGCCGGCGTCAATTGCGAGTAGCCTTCAAGGAGCAAGTCGAGCCCTTTTTGCGCAACGTCCAACCGCCCGAGAAACAGCAGATGTTCCGGCGAAGGATGCACATCGCGTTCGATGGCATCGCGGTCTGTGCCGTTCGGGATAACGGTGGTGATCAACTGTGGGTTTATGGCATGCAATCGTTGTTGGATGGACGTGGAAACTGCGATTGCATAGCGGTAACATCGCAGACCACGGCGCTCAACGCTGGCGAACGGCAAATGGTACTTCCGGGTCATCCCCTCTCCGGCCAGCACCTGGGTGAGCACAACGACCGGTTTGTTGGTGAACTTCTGCAGGCATGCGGTCGAAAACGGCGGGGTCAGGCTTTCGACCCAAACGTCGAATTCCAACGTCCGCACTTTGCGCGGGAGCGAAAACGCAAACGATAGCTGGGCAACGTAAGGCCCAGCAATGGCAGTTCCGATCCTCGAGTAACTGACGCCGTCCACGACACGGTCGCAGCAGCCCGGGTATCGGCCGGTGACAACATGCACTTTGTGACGAGCAGCAAGCCGGCGGGCGATTTCGTGTATTGCCCTTGCGCCGCCTCCGCCGTACCAAGGGTTTTGAATGTCGTCGTAATTGGAGAAAACGACTCTCATGCGACGCTGTCCTATGTCACATTGGAGGATGTGCGTGTCCGTGGCGGATCATCCGGTCTTTCAATATCTTAGCCTGCAACAGGTTCATTCACTGGCCTCGACTCGGTGCTTCCAGGCAGCGCCGAAGCCGCCCCGGTTAATGGACGAAGATGATCCGGCTGCCAAGGGGTTCGAACCGCATTGTCACTTCGCGAAGGTTGTGAAGCGCGCGTCGAATAGCTTCGTGTTTGTCGCGTGGGGCATAAAACACCATGAACCCTCCGGCGCCTGCGCC
>JARYMD010000272.1 GCA_029907285.1 Verrucomicrobiota bacterium
GTTTACGCGCAAATGAAAAGCTGTCTGTCATAGGTCCCGCGCGCCGAGGACGGCGCGCCCTACCTGTATGCAGGGGTTCATGCACAGTAGGGCTCGCTGTCCGCAGCGAGTTGCAAACAAAGTGCCTGGCACTTTATTTGCCGGAAAGCAAGGAAAGCGGGATTTCGCCGCAAGTTGCCGCCCGAAAAGTTCAATGAAGTCGTCAGGAAGCTAACCACCCTGCTTCCCGGAAACCTGAAATGAGTATCGCCCCGGCCCAAGCCGCACCGGCAGACAGTTGCCCGACACAGGCAAAAGTCCAATGTCACTTGCGGTCGAAATCGGCCGGCCGCGTTCTCTGACCGATTCTGCCCTTGTGGTGGGAAGGAAGAGCGTTGCTTTCGTGTTCGGGGGGACCACGACGCGCAGTTCCACCTCGCCATCCGTGTTGCGGCGCCAGTCGCTCTCGATTGGACCGTACGGCGACACAAACCTGCATTTAACCCACTCCAAAGGCGTCGTGTTCCAAATGCCGGGGCGAATGACGAAGTCTTTGTAACCCTGGCCGTCGCTGCCCGGCCGGATGCCTGCAAGCCCCTCGACAAACCACGCCCCAACATGCAGGTACGAACTGTGGCATAGCGAAAGTTTGCCTTCCCAATCCTCCCAAAGCGTCGTTGCGCCATTCCGCAGCATGTGAATCCAGCCGGGATAATCCTCCTTGGTCACCATCTCATACATCAGGTCCGGGCGCGCCTGCTCGATCAGGCATTTCACAATGAACGACCCGCCTGTGATCCCGCCCCAAAAATGGCCTTTGCGGTTGACCAGAATCTCGTTTTCGAGCCGGTCCAGAACCGCTGGCCGAAGCTCCTCTGGCGGCACCCCGGTCAACAGCGCGATTGCCAGATATGCCTGGTACCCGTTCACGTATGAGTGCTCCTCCGGCACATAGAACTCGCGATGAATCGCCGAACGCACTTCGGCAGCGCGGCTGCGGTATTTCTCGGCGAGATCAGTTCGTCCCAAAGCGACTGCAATTCGCGATGCTGTCTGAAGGTTGTAAACCCAGTAACAGTTGTTGAAAAACAAAGTCTCGCGCGTGTCGCCGTTCACGCCCTCTGCGCCCGGCCACAACCAGTCGCCAAGAAAATCCCACTCACCGCCCCAACGCCTCAGCAGGTTGTCCTTTGCCTTGGTTTCGAGGAACGCCAGCCATTTCTCGATGGTTGGGAGGCTTTCCTCGAGGATTCTGCGGTCGCCGTACCGCCAAAATATCTCCCAAGGCAGCGTGACACAATAGCCGCTCCAACCCGGGCCGCCGCCACCCCAATAGGTCGGCGCAGTGTATGGAAGGTTGCCGGGCTCGATCTTTTTGCCTGATCCCGCCTCGCCTTCTTTGCGGCCTACGCCCCATGCGGCTTCTTTGCCTTGCACGTCGCGCCAGTCCTCGGCCCACTTGGTGTAAAACGCGCCGAGGGCGAAGTGGTCGAGTGCAGTCGCGGTTGTCGCATGCGCGTCACCGCCATAACCCATCCGTTCGCGCTGTGGGCAATCCACCACGTACCCGCCGAGGCTTAGGTTCTCAAAGGTCCAGACAGCGGCTTCGTGAACGCGGGTGAGCCACGTGTTGGAACATTCAAACTGCGTGACCGGCGCGTAATCGGTCCTGATCAACCACGCCTTGAAATCCTCGAGCTTCGGTTTTTGGCGCAATCCTTCGATCTGAACCCATCGCCCAACGCCATAGTTAAACCGGTTTTTGAACACGCCCTTGCCGGATGGGCCAACAACATAGTAACTGTGCAGGCGATGGGTCATCGGCTGCTCTTGGCGCTCGGACCACTTGAACTCGATGACGTCACCGGGCTGTCCTTCAATCCTTGCCTCTACCCAACCGGCAAAGTTCTTTCCGAAATCGACGCGATAAACGCCCGGCTGCGGTTCTTCCAGTTTGACGGGCCGCAGCTCACACACGGGCCGGTTCGGTTCAACCTTTTGCGCAGACAGGATCAGCTTGGGACTGAAGACTGTCACCGGTTGCCACGACGAATCATCCAGCGTCACCTCACACCAGCTTGGAATCTCGCGACCGGCGTCGTATCGTTCGCCGCCGAAGTTGGTGAAATCCCACACACCGATCAGCGTGTTCGGACTCGGATGCCATTTCCACTGATCGTCGGTGATAATCCGAGTTGACCTGCCATTGCCAAATTCAATGTCGGCCTGTGCAAGCACAATGGGCGCAGCAGGCTTGTCTGACGTCTGGTAAGGAGGGAAAATCGACCATGAGGTGCCCAGCCAGAGCCCGATCACATTTGTCCCGAGCCGGAGCAGCTCAGCAATGTCATAGGTCACATAACGCGCGCGTTTTGTGTGATCCGTTGTGCACGGCGCAAGCACGCCGTCGCCCACGCGCTTTCCATTCACGTAGAGTTCATGGTATCCCACGGACGCCACATGAATGATTGCGCGTTTCGGGGCTGCATCGAGCACAAAGGTCCGCCGCAGCCACGGGTCAGGCATTGTATTGTCCGGCGGCGGCCAACCTTGTTTTCGAACAAACACTTGCCCCGTGCCGATCCATTTTGCCGACCAGTCCGCAGGATCGAGTATGCCAACTATCCAACGCGCTGGTTTGCTCCACGGACTGAGCGCGCCGTGTTCATCACGCACGCGGACTTTCCAGTGGCATTCCTGGTTTGATCTGAGCGGGTTGCCCCCATAGACCACATGCTGCGAATTGTCGGACTCGACCATGCCCGAGTCCCAAAGGTCTCCCTTGTCACGTTGCAGAATCTCAGGACTGCTGGCGACCAGAATTCTGTAACCGGTCTGGCTCTGGCCCCTCGCCGTCGGTTTTGTGGGGACCAAAACCCAGCTCAACCGAGGCTTTGCCACGTCAATCCCAATCGGGTTCTCCAAGTATTCGCACTTCAGATTTGTCGGCGCAACCGATGCCGCGTTGGCAGCTCCAAACAGAGCCGCAAGTGTTACAGCCAGCAGCGTGTGCACAAACCGGCTTCGGCACAAATTGCCGCCGCACAAGCTTGGCTTGCCTGACAAAAGAGAACCGCCCCCTCCGCACCAAGACTGTGTTGTTACTGTCGGCTTCATGGAACCGTTTGCTTCCAGATTGGAACAGTTTTCCTCGGAACAGACGAGTCTTTCCAAAAGACGGGCAGGTCGCGCTGTATTCACGGCGCAAATCTGCCACACCAAAGGCCGATTGAAAAGCTTCCTCGAAGAAAGGTGCTATTAGCCCGCGTGTTTCGCAGCCTGGCGCAACCGGAACCAAAGTTGCCTGTCGGGCACTGGCCCGGCGCCCGGGCCAGTTCATGAGAGCTGTCGGCTACGCCGGGCTGCGAGCAATATTGCGCGCTAAGGCTGGCGGACTCGATAGAACCGCTTCTCAACCTCGCCGGGTGTGTCTTGCACCAGCGTGGTATCCCCCGTCCTTGCGTAGGTTCCCAATGGACGCCAAACCGCGAGGTCATCCGAAATCTCAACAGTGAATCTGTCTCCGCCGGGACAGAAAACGGCCATCTCGATGTGGCCCGGCACGATCATCTCTATGCGATCGACACGCACCGTCTGAGGTGGCTGCACCGGGTTGCGAGCAACTGCAAACGCACCGTTTTCACCGCCGTACGCGAAGAGCTTTCCATCCGTCGAAAATGCCACCGCGGTCGAACCTGATGTCTCCTGGTCGAACACTGCACCGACACCCAATGACGCAGTTGACCAAATGCGCACCGTGCCGTCATCCCCGCAAGAAACCAGCACACCGCCATCGGGAGATACCGCAATGCTTCTTACCTTTGCCACATGACCCGTCAACGAGTGCAACAGGGTGCCATCGGCCGCATTCCACTCCTTGATCAATCCGTCGTCGCCAGCTGACAACAGTCTGCCGCCGGTCGGCACAAAAGCCACCGAGGTGACCTCACCCCGATGTGCCGCCCATGACCGAACCTCAGTCCCGTCCTCGACTTTCCAAAGCCTAACCTGAGCTTCCTGGCCCCCGGAAGCAAGGAGAGCCCCATCCCGTGAAAACGCCACGGAAAACACCGCTCCCGTCAGCCCCGTAATCTTCCGAACGAGACTCCAATCACTTCGCCGCCACAAACAAACCGTTTTGTCCGTTCCAGCCGAAGCGAGCAACGCGCCGTCCGCCGAGAAAGCGGTTGTGAAAACGTAACCGGAATGCCCTGCAAGGACTTTGATCGGCTCGCCGGTTCCCGGGTCCCAGATTCGCACGGTGCCATCGCCACCCCCTGAGGCCAACACTTTTCCGTCCGGCGAGTAGGCGATCGAGAACACGTACTGGCCATGACCAACAAGTGTTCGCTTGAGAGCGCCGGTCGCACTCTCCCAGAGTTTTATCGTGCCATCATCGCTGCATGAGGCAACAACGCTGTTGTCGGGCGAAAAGGCAAGCCCCTCGCACCAACCCGTGTGCCCAAAGATTTCGAGAGGCCGCATGCCGGTGCCGGCTGCCCACGTGGCAAGAAGCGTTCCGTCAGGCCGCCAAAGCCGCACTGTTGAGTCGTCACTTCCTGAGATGATTCGGCGACCGTCGGGTGAAAACACCGCAGACCGCACGTGATCCGTGTGCCCCTCGAGAGTCCCAACCGCCGCCCCATCCGACACACGCCAAACTCGGACAGTGCCATCGTCGCTGGCGGAAACCAACAGCGTGCCGTCGGGCGAAAACGACACCGACTCGACCCCGTCGCCATGGCCGGTCAAGGTCCGGATCGCGGCGCCGGTCACAGAGTTCCACAGTCGGATTGTCCGGTCCTTGCTGCACGACGCCAAAACAGATCCGTCCGGTGCAAATGCAACACCGGCAACCGTATCTGTGTGGCCCGTGAGCGTTCTCGCAACCGAGCCATCTGACACATTCCACAGATTGATCGTGGTATCTTCGCTTCCCGAGGCGAGAAGCGTGCCGTTCTTGTTGAAAGCGACCGCGTAAACAGAGCCCGCGTGCCCGCTCAAAGTCCGCACCAGATTGCCGTTTGAAACCTGCCACAGCTTCAAGGTCTTGTCATCGCTTGCCGAAGCCAGCAAAGCCCCGTCCGGCGAGAAAGCCACTGACTCGACCCAGTCCGTATGTCCTTTGAGAATCCGCACCATGGCGCCGTCTGAGGCGCGCCACAGCCTGACTTCGTTGTCATCGTCGCCGGCGGCAAGCAGCGTGCCATCCGGAGAAAACGCGACGCATTCGACGTCGTTTGAATGCATGAAACTGCGGATCATGCGGCCGCGGGCGACATCCCACAAAATCACAACGTCATCCCAGCCTGCTGAAGCCGCAAAAGTTCCGTCCGGCGAGAACGCCACTTCTGCAACTGTGTCTTCATGGCCGCCCACGTAAAAATCGTCGGGCACTTCCCAGAGCTTGACAGTCATGTCGTCGGACCCTGACACGAGCCATTTGCCGTCCTGTGAGAAAGCAAGGCCGGGGATACCGCCGTGGTGGCCGGTGATTGTTGCAAGAGGCGCGCCATCTGCAACACGCCACACAATGATGCTCTCATCGAACTCGCCCCCGCCAGCGGCGATCCGCTGCCCATCCGGACTGAAGGCAACCGACAACACCCAATCCGCGTGCCCCGTCAGGGTTCTAACCAGCGTGCCTGTGGCGACCTCCCATAACCTGACCTCGTTTTTGTCATCACCTGCAGCCAACAAACTGCCATCGGGCGAGAACGCCACACATTCAACGTCGTCCAAATGCGTCAGGGTGCGCGCCAGAGTTCCCGCCGGGACATTCCAAACCTTGACCGTTCCATCCCAACTGCCCGAAGCCAAATAAGCGCTGTTCGGAGAAAACGCGACTCTTATAACCACGTCATCGTGAGCCGCTATCTTCTGCAGCGGAGTCCAATCAGATACCTGCCACAGGATCACCATGGAATCGTCGCTCCCGCTGGCGAGGTATTTGCCGTCGGGCGAGAATGCCACTCCGCGAACCCAATCGGCGTGTCCCTTGAGTGTCGCAAGCAATTCACCGTCACTGGCCCGCCAAATCCGCACCTCATTGTTGTCGTCCCCGGCGGCTATCATGCTCCCGTCGGGTGAAAACGCCACACTCTCGACGTCGTCCGGATGTGCAAATGTGCGCACGAGATTGCCAGTTGGAAGTGACCAGAGTTTCA
>JARYMD010000273.1 GCA_029907285.1 Verrucomicrobiota bacterium
GCACTCCAAGCGCTTCGCGCCTACCAACGCCCACTGCATCCGCGGCAGCGCTTGAGAAACCATTGGGATCAGCACGCTCTTCCTTGCGACGGAGTCGCAGGGCATATTTCCCGGCCCGGCGTGGCTGAAGGCCCGGGGGGAAGAGCCGGGGGACGTTGCCCGTCAGGCGACTTTGGTTCCGGCTGCGCTGGACCGCGAAATATGCGGAGCAGGGGCAGTTTCACGCCTTGGCAACGGCCTCTTGGACCTGAACGACTTCTGCGCCTATTTTCGGACGTTCACCCTTGTGCCACCAGAGAACCAACGCGCTGGCAATGTAGATGCTCGAGTAGGTCCCCGTCAGAATGCCGACAAGGAACGTGAACGCAAAATCGTTCACAGCACCGCCGCCGAACAAATACAGCGACATTGTCGCGAGAAAAACCGTGCCGGAGGTGATTATCGTTCGGCTCAGGGTTTGATTGAGGGCCTTGTTGATTATGTCCGTAAACGACCCTCGCACGCCCAGCTTCAGGTCCTCGCGGATGCGGTCGAAAATAACGATCGTGTCGTTTATGGAGAAACCGATTATGGTCAGCACCGCTGCCACAATCGGCGCGCTCATTTGCCGGCCTGAAATGAAGAACCAGCCCAGCGTCATCAGAATGTCGTGCACGAGTGCCATGACAGCCCCGACCGCAAACGAAAACTCGTACCGGAATGCCACGTACACCAATATGCCGAACATTGCCAGAAGCGATGCTACAATCGCCGAAGTTTGTATCTCCCGGCCAACCGACGCGCCCACCTGATCAAGCGAAATGCGCTCGAACCCAGCCTGAGGGAACCGCGATTTCAACCCTTCATAGACCTTGTTGCCGCTGCCGACCTCGGTGGTGATCTGAAGGCTTTCATGGCCCGTGGCGGGGTCCTTCTGGTATTGGATAGTGGCCTCGCCAAGCCCCAGTTCTCTGATGGCGCGACGTATCTCTTCAACCTCAACCCTCTGTGCAAATCGGATTCCTTGCCTGTCACCGCCCGCAAAATCCACGCCCAAAACCTCGCGTCCCCGGTAAATCCCATAAGCGTTGCCGATTAAAACGATCGACCACGAAACAGCGAACGCGATCTTGGCGTGTTTCATGAAGTTTAACTTGGTACCGTGAATCAATCGCAACATCGGGAATCCCTTCAGCCACCCGCGCGTCAGCAACCAGTCAAAAACCAGCCTGGTTACCACAAGGGATGTGAACATGTTGACTATCAAACCGATCGTCAGCGTCACACCAAATCCTTTCACCGGGCCGGTCCCCTTGAAAATCAAGATAATCGAGGAAATCAGCGTCGTAAGGTTCGAGTCCAAAATCGTCCCAAAAGCCTTGCTGTAGCCCGATGCGAGCGCGCCTCGAACTGACTTGCCCGCTGCAAGCTCTTCGCGAATGCGTTCATAGACAAGCACGTTCGCGTCCACAGCCATGCCTATCGTGAGCACAATACCCGCAATGCCCGGGACCGTGAGCGTAGTGCCCAGCGAACACATTACCCCCAGCAGAATGATTATGTTCAACAACAAAGCGACATTCGCGACCAGCCCCGCAAACAGATAGTACACCACCATGAACACCACGACCGACGCAGCCCCAATGATCGAGGCTTTGATGCCGCTCTGGATTGCGTCCCGGCCAAGCGACGGGTCAACGCTGCGCTCTTCTTCAAGCTGGACGGGCGCCTCCAGAGGGTTCTGAAGCACGTTTGCCAGCTCGTATGCTTCACGTATGTCAAAGTCACCTGAGATTTCGCACGAGCCGCCGAGAATCGGTTCGTTGATGCGCGGCGCCGAGTACAATTCGCCGTCCAATACAATCGCCAAAAGCCGCCCCACGTTCTCCCGTGTAATGTCAGCAAACAACGCTGCGCCCTCACTGTTGAACCGCAGGCTGATTTTTGGCATCCCTGTCACAGGGTCGGCAAACACTCCGGACCGCTCGACGTACTTGCCTGTCAGCCCCTTTTCAGGGCCCTTTTTCACCAGATAAACCCTCTCAATCTGAGAATCGGGCTCGCCCGTTCTGTCACGCTTGCGACGCTTTTCCCGCAGCAGTTCGTACCCGGGCTCGATGATTCCCTGCCGAACCAGCTCATCGCTTTCCGGATGCACAAGGCGAAACTCGAGGAACGCAGCTTTCTTGATCGTGTTCTTGGCGCTTTCCTTGTCGGCGTCCGACAAACCGGGAAGCTGGATCAGAATCCGGTTTTCACCCTGCGGCTGGAGGATCGGCTCGGCAACGCCAAACCGGTCAACGCGCTTCCGGAGCACTTCGACCGCCTGTTCGAGCGCGTGGGCTTTGTCCGCCACATTCGCCAGCCGGTTCGTATCCATCGACACGAGAAACGAAGTGCCACCCTGCAGATCAAGGCCGAGTTTTATCCGCGAGGCCGCTTTCCGCTGGATTTCATTCAGAATATGCCTGTTCTGGTCCGCGACATCTTCATCGACCAATGACGGGAAATACTTCGAAAGATCGCTGGTGCCGACCGCAGCGAGCAGGTTTTGGAAAGGCTGATTCGTGTTTGCCTGCTGCAATGCAAGCGCTCGCTCAACAATCGCGTTGAAATTGGTATCCGTGTACTCCGCCTCCTTGCGGAAAGTCTCGATTAAATCACGGGGCGTGGGCGGATAAATGGACTGGAGAGCCCATGCCACCAGCAGGACCGTGATGACCAAACAGAAACGCCAAACATTACGACTCATGTCTCAATTGCACCAAGTTTTCTTTCAGGAAGCACTTGACCCCCCGGCGCGCTCAATCACATCGCTGATCGCGCTCTTCAACATCTCAAGCTTCGCATCGGCCGAACGGATTGAAACTGTCTTATCCCGGACACTCACAATCACCCCGCATATGCCGCTGGCGGTCACAACCTTGTCGCCCGGCTTCAGCGATTTCATCAATTGTTCGTGCTGTTTTGCCTTCTTTTGCTGAGGCCGCCATATGGCGAAATAAAACATCACCATCATGATGAGCAGCAAGCCCATCATTTGCAGCATGGCAGCACGCGAGTCCTGTTGGGCCGCCTGCGCCTGAATCACACCCAATATCGTACTCATGAAGCACCGGTTAAAAAACGCACACTCTATGAACCTGTGGCAGTTTGGCAAGCACAAGCTTCAATTTTGGAAGTGACAACCCAGCCGCAAGTGTTTAACCTTGAGCGTGACAACCATGTCGGCGCCGGCAAGAGAACTCAAAAGCCGCGCCGCTTATCGCACGTTATGAACACAAAACCTTCTGCTACACGCTCCGGCATACTCGCCGGCGGCAACTGGATCATTGACCAGGTCAAAATGATTGACGTCTATCCCCAGCCGGAAAGCCTTGCCAACATCCGCAGTCAGAGCCAGGGCACCGGCGGAGCCCCATACAACGTGCTTGTCGATCTCGCCATCCTCGGCGCCCCGTTCCCGCTCTACGCCGCCGGCTTGGTCGGCAAAGACGAGTTGGGCGAACGCATCCTCGCCGACTGCCGAAAGTTCAAAATCGATGCCAAACACCTCTGCCAAACCCAGGACGCACCCACGTCTTACACAGATGTCATGACAGAAATCGCCAGCGGACGCAGAACATTCTTCCATATGCGCGGCGCAAACGCCCTCTGGTCCGGTTCCGACATCGACTTCAATCGTGTCAAAGCCCGCATTTTCCACCTCGGCTATCTGCTCCTGCTCGATGAGCTCGACAAACCCGACAAGAATTACGGAACCAGAGCAGCAGCACTGCTGGCCAAAGCCCAAAAAGCCGGGCTCAGAACCAGCGTCGATGTCGTGAGCGAGGACAGTGACCGGTTCGCAAAAATCGTCACTCCGGCACTCCAACATGTCGATTATTGCATCCTAAACGAGTTCGAAGCAGGCCGCACAACCGGGTTCAAAACAAGGCAGGCAGACGGCAAAATCGACCCTGTCTCGTTGCGCCACGCCGCAGGCGCGATGTTGCAGCTCGGCGTAAAGGAACTCGTAATTATCCACTTCCCCGAGGGCGCTTTCGCCCGCACACGCAAAGGCGAAGACTTCTGGCAGTCTTCGGTCAATCTGCCCCAAAAGTACATTGCCGGCATGGCCGGCGCCGGCGACGCGTTTTGCGCGGGCGTTTTGTTGGGATTGCACGAAGGCTGGGACCTGCAGCGGAGCCTCGAAACAGGCGTCTGCGCCGCTGCAGCATCGCTCTCCGACCCGTCCTGCACGGCGGGTATGAAACCCCTGAAAACTGCGCTTGCCCTTGGCCGAAAATACAAGTACCGGCCCCCAATCGAACAAGCCGATTGATCATGGCCGGTTGAACCTTTTCCTTGCTGCCGTCACCAACAAGTCGGCCAGCCGTGTCGGCTCCGGCAAACGATAAACCGTAGCTGCAGCAAGAACTGTCTCGACAGCCAAACCCAAGTCTATCAAGTGGCCAACGCTGACAAAAACAGGTTTGGTGTTCGCCTTGCATCTGACGACTGCGCCAATTATTTCCCCTTGGTCCACCAAAGGCGCGCTCTCACCCCGGCAAGGCCCGGGCTCATAATACTCCCCGGTTAACCTGCTCTTCGCACAGCCAATCGACGGCAGCCCGGTCAAAACACCGATGTGACTGGCGATACCGAATCGCCTCGGATGAGCTATCCCATGGCCGTCGCACATCAATACATCAGGTGTTTGCCGAAGCTTGCGCAAGGCTCCAAGCAACGCTGGCGCTTCGCGAAATGACAAAAGACCAGGAATGTACGGGAATATCAACGGCCGCACCGCAATGTGCCGCTCTTCCACAACCCCCTTCGCAAGGTCCCACAACACCACTGCGCCAATGCAATGTGACCGCGAAAAAGCTGCATCCAGCCCCGCTACCCATCGCACCACACGGCCGTCCCACTTGTCAACAACCCGGCCTGCGAGCCGCGTCTGAACAGCAATGGCACGCGCCGGTGAAAGTCGCCATCTGTGCGGCGGGCGTGGGACTCGCATAACCGCCTCCAGCAATGGCGTCAGACCTTGTCCGGCAATTCGTATCCTTTGCGGCGCGGCCGATCCAGATACAGGTTAACCTCGGGCGAGTCGGGGAAAACCTCCCTCACGGGGTCCCAGCGAAGCCTCTGCCCCGTCCACCGCGCTATGTTCGCCAGGTGGCAAACCGTGGCTGACCGATGTCCAATCTCGACATCCGCAGCCGGACGCTGTCGCGTCCGCATTGCGTTGAACCAGTCGCGCAAGTGGCTTTCCACCAGTCCCGCAGGACGCTCAATCAATGCGTTCTCAGCGATTTCTGGCGGGTCAGACTTGCACACCGCTCTGTCTATCGTAATGGTGCCTTTTTCCCCGATGAACTTCGCGCCGCCCGCAGGACCGTCGCCGAGTTCGACAATTATATCCCCCGCATACCGGAAAAACACCTTTGGCTGGCTGCAAATCTTGTCGCCGCGCTCCCGCGATTCAGGCTCAGTGTAGGTCGGCGGATCAAACCGCGGCCCTTCCGGCCACACCTCAACAGGCCCGCTGTCGTCCATCCCAAGAGCCCATTGCACCTGGTCAAGACCATGCGCCCCCCAGCCCGTCATCTCACCCCCAGAAAACGGCCTGAACGAAATCCAGCCCGGATTCGCGCGCGGCAAGTACAAATCCTGATTGTATGGCACAGGTTCAACCGGACCGCACCACCGATCCCAGTCAAGTTTCTCCGGAACAGGCTGCGCCGGCAGCCCGCATTCCCACGGGCTGGGATAATTGTGCGCAATCACCCGCTTGATCTTGCCGATCGCCCCGCTCCGCACCAGCGCGCAACCGCAACGATTCGGCCATGAGGTCCTCTGCTGACTCCCAGTCTGCAAAACGCGATTGTACTTGCGAACCGCCTCAACAATGCGCCGCCCCTCACGAATCGTCAGTGTCAGCGGTTTCTCCGCGTAAACGTCCTTGCCAGCCTGGCACGCATGAATGCAAACCAGAGCTCGCCAGTGGTCCGGTGTGGCGGTAATGATCGCGTCAACCTCTTTCCGCTCGAGCAACCTGCGGTAGTCCTGCATCGCCGCTGCGTTGAACCTGATTGCGACCGCCTCGGCACGCTCGAGGTTCAGGTCGGCTATCGCCACAACCCGCGCTTCCT
>JARYMD010000274.1 GCA_029907285.1 Verrucomicrobiota bacterium
CGTTGCCCGTCAGGCGACTTTGGTTCCGGCTACGCCGGGCTGGGAAATATGCGGGGATTGGTCACGGCGAATTATGACCGCCGGAAGCGGCAGGCAGCCGCTCAACAAATCGTGGGAATCTGGATGTTTCGTATGTCTCGATGTGATCACCGGGTTTGCGCACAACAAACGCGGCGGCGCCCGGGACACGTTCAACCAGCTTCATTCCTTTGGCGGGCCCCAGAACGCTTACAGCGGTCGCCAAGGCGTCGGCCGTCATAGGGTCTGGCGCAATTACCGTCACAAGACTGTGATCTGTCAGTCCGACACCGGTGCGGGGATCGACTATGTGCGAGTACCGGATTCCGTTGATTTCCACGTACTGGAACACATCGCCGGAAGTGGCCAGCCCATGGTTCTTGAGCAGGAGAAACCGTCGCGGTGGCGCATCTGGAACATCCAAAGGCGCAATTTCGATTCGCCAGCCGCGCCGTGCAGGTGGCGGTTCGCCTGCGGCGACATCGCCTGATGCCATCACCATCGCGCGCTCGATCCCCCTGTTTTCGAGCACGCGCAGCGCTTCCATGGCAGCATATCCTTTTGCGATCGCTCCGAGATCAAGGCGCATCTTGGGGACAAGCAACTTTGCAGACCTCGTTCGCCTGTCCAGCACCAGGTTCTTGTATCCGACGGCTTTCCGGGCCTGCTCGAGACGGACGGGATCGGGGAGTTCATGCTGTCTGCGCGCGCGCCGCCAGAGGCTGATGTACGGACCGGCAGTCACATCAAATGCGCCTCCGCTCAGGCGTGCAATTTCCTGAGCGCGGCTGAGCACACGCCAGAGATCATCGCTTACGCGAATGCTTTCGCCTGTTCCTGCGGTGCGTGTCAGGCGGTTCAGTTCACTGTCAGATTCGTAGTCGCTCAGGATGTTGTTCAATTCCGAGATTCGGCGGAAAGCTGCTCGGGCGCCTGCGTATGCTTTGGCAGGGTTCTCCGCATACAAGACGATACGGAACGGCACGCCCATTTGAGGTTCTTCAAACTCGTGCCTCCGCAGACTCTGCCCTTTGCCTTTCCCGGTTGCGGTGGAGCAGGAACAAGTCGCCAATCCAACCGCTGCAGTCAGCAGGCCGAAAAGTGCACCACGGAGTTTCAAGCGTTGGAATCGCATCCGGTTCAGGCTACGACGCGCCTGTCATGCAAGTCCAGTCCAGGTTCAGTGGAAGGTGTTTCGTGATCGGATTGTGATGGGAAACCATGCAAATGAGGATGCGTCAGCGCGCGCTGCGGGCTGGCCGCAGTGGTTTTTCAGCGAAAACATCGGCGACGCAATCTAATGCGAAACCTTGGGGGGTTGTGGCGTGTCTTTATCCGAAAGGCCGGTGACGCTGCCGTCACTTTCAACTTGGCGCTGGGTTGGGCGAGGGAAAGACGTCGCCGGCCTGATTATTCTTTGTTTGAGGATGGTTTGACGAAGATGAAACAATCCTGCAAAGTCACGGTTTCAATGCAACGCACACTTGTTATAGCGATGGGGCTTGTGCTGGCGTTGTCGTGGGGCGGCGGGTCTGCAGCAGCCCAGACAAAACGCAGCATCACGTTGGACGAGTGCATTCAATTGGCGCTTGAACACAACCTTGACATTCGAATCGAGCGCGTCATGCCAAGGATTGCGCGCCTGAGTCTCGAAAACGCTTATTCAGCGTATGATCCCACCTTCAACAGCTCTTTTGGACACACCTCGAGTTCATCCCCGTCCGGCGTCGATCCACAAGGGCGATCGTATGCGCCGACAGAGACCCGCAAGGATTCGTTCTCGTTCGGGTTGTCCGGACTTGGGCCGCTTGGTGAAAACTACCGGCTGAGCGCCAATTTCAACGACACATACGGCACGCGACCGGGCTCAGCCCCTGACTGGTCAGACCCATACTACGTAACCAACAATTTCGAGTTCATCAATCCTGCTTGGGGACCCGCGAGCGTCCGAACGTTGCAGCCCGGAGTCAGATCGGTCTCGAACCCGTTCCGCACCGCCGATGGATTCGTCGGATTCAGCATCACTCAGCCGCTGATGAAAAACTTTTGGATCGATAGCGCGCGCCTCAACATCATCTTGCGCCGGAAGGACATCAAATCGTCAGAGGAAGATTACCGCTGGGTTGTCATTTCGACCATAAGCGCAGTGCAGCAGGCTTATTACTCGCTGATCGCGGCGCGCGAGGCGGTCAAAGTCCGCGAAATGGCCCTCGAGTTGAGTGAAGAACTTCTGCGCGAGAACCGCAAGAGAATCGAAGTCGGCGTCCTCGCCCCTCTGGATGAAAAGCAGGCCGAGTCCGAGGTTGCCGCCAGCCGCGCTGCTCTCCTTGGAGCGCAAAACGATGTGCGCACGGCGCAAAACACCCTGAAAAAGCTTATCACAGACAACTGGGACGATTGGAAGGAGCTCGAGCTTGAACCCGCCGAAAAGCTCAGCAGCGTGGCGCAGATTTTCAATCGACAGGACAGTTGGGTCAAAGGACTCACAATGCGGCCGGAATTGGTCCGGGCGCGCATCGACCTCGAAAAGAACTACGTCACTCTTAAGTACGATCGCAACCAGTTGTATCCGCAGCTTGACCTTGTGGGCAGCTTCGGCCTTGCAGGGTCAGGCAATGAGTTCTCGGATGCCCTCGGTGTCATAAGCGACCGCAGCAATCCAACCTACGGGTTCGGACTGCAGCTTTCGATGCCGCTCAGCCGGCGCGCCGCGCGAACTTCATATCGCCTGAGGAAGGAGAACATCGAACAGGCCCTGCTCGCGCTTAAGAAGCTCGAACAGGACATCCTTGTCGAAATCGACAATGCAATCGCCCAGGCGCAGACCAGTTTTCAACAGGTCGAAGCCACTCGCGCGTCAAGAGTATATGCCGAGGCCGCGCTCGAAGCCGAACGCAAGAAGCTCGAAAGCGGCAAAAGCACCAACTTCGAGGTGATCCGCCTTCAACGCGATCTGACCCAGCGGCGATACGAAGAGCTGGCTGCGCTGGTCCAGTATAACACGGCGCTGGTGCGGCTTGCCCAGGCAGAAGGCTCGACGCTTGAACAGCACGGCATCAATCTCCAGATCAAGTGATGATTTGCCGCCCTGCGGATTTCCCACGGTGTGGCGGACAGGAGATTGCGACAGATGCCGGTTCGCGCTGGCGCGCATTTTCCGCGCCGCTGGCCAAGTTTCCGTGCTGCTGGTCAAATCTGAAGCGCAGCTCCGTTGGCCCCTGAAATCTCAAAGTAATGAAGGTGCCGATGTCTTTGTCCTGTGAGCCGGGGGGGCTGGGCTAAACAACCACGTTGAATTGTTCGCCCGGTTTGAGCGAACTGGCAAAAGCCGCAAGTAGCGCCGGGATTTGCTCGAGATCGCGGAGACTGACCAGCTCGACGGGCGAGTGCATGTACCGGTTCGGCAGGCTTACAAGCGCGCTCGGGATTCCGCCGCGGGTCCAAAAGATAACGTCCGTGTCAGTCCCGCTTGTGGCTGACATTGCTTCGTGCTGCAGTTTGATCTTTTCTTTGCGCGCCACCTCCTCGAGCCGTTCCACGATACCGGGATGGTTGCAACCGCCATGAGTGAGGGTTGGTCCTTTGCCAATCTTGACGTCCCCGTGCAACTGCTGGCTGACGGTGGGATAGTCGGTTGCATGCGTGACGTCCACTACAATGGCAACGTCGGGCTTGATCGAATAGGCGATCTGGCGCGCTCCGTAAAGTCCGACCTCCTCCATGATGTTCGAAACAGCGCAAACCTCGGCTTTGAGCTTGCGGCCGTCGGTTTTGAGAAGACGCAGCGTTTCTGCCACGGCGAACGTCCCAACCCGGTTGTCAAAAGCCCTCGCAATCGCCAGATCGCCCCTCAGCAGTTCAAACGAATCTTCGAGTGTAATCGGGTCGCCAATTCTCACGAGCTTCTCCGCCTCGCGCCGGTCACGAGCGCCAATGTCAACAAACAGATCGCCAATCTCGGGCACTTTCCGTTCCTTTTCGTTCTTCGTCAGATGCGGAGCGACGTTCCCGATCACACCCCGGACAGGTCCCTTGGCGGTGTGGATCAACACGCGCTGTGCTTTGACAACTATGGGATCAACCCCGCCCAGCTTCCGGACATACAAAAACCCATCTTTGTCGATGTAGTTCACCGTCAGCGCAATTTCGTCCGCGTGTGCAGCCAGCATCAGACGCGGCGACCCGCCTTCGTTTAATATTGCGACACAGTTGCCATAAGCGTCCGAGTAGGTTCTGTCGGCGTATTGTCGAACATAATTCAGCCAAACCCGTTGGCCGCGCATTTCGTGGCCGGACGGACTCGGTGTGTTCACCAGTTCTCGAAGGAATTCCAGTGACTTGTCTCGCATGCCGGGAGTAAGCCTGAAAACAGCGGGCCGGGAAAGTCAAAAGTTGACGGGAACTGATGATGTGCGTGATGCGTGATGCGTGATGCGTGACGCGTGAACAGTGAAAGGTGCGGCGCCGAACTCGCAACGTTCACCGGCTTGACGAAATGCAGCAAGTCGGTTCAAAGGCGTTGGGTTCGCCCAAGCGCAAAGCAGGCCCAAAGCACTGACAGCAGAAACATGGGGAGGCGGAAAAATGAAGCACAGAAAATTCGCTCGTGAAACAAGCCCCCCTCCCCGTCCACACGACACGTCTGCTCGAACCTCATTCTTATGCCAATGATTCGTTCCCATTTTTTCTTTTCGGCTATCACCGGAAGACCTCATGTCGTTTCTTTTCGTCGGCCGAGAATAACGAAAAAGAAAGTCCGGGTGTACCTTGATGGGTCGCCCAGCGAGATTTCCAGGCTTGAAGCGCCTCCCGCAAACATCATTGACACGCCAAACCGGCGACTGGACAGTCTTGCCGTGACAACAAAGAAGAAGCAACGACACAAGGAGGGCCAGCCGGCGATACCCCGCGTCGCAACCGAAACATGGCAGGCCCTCTCAAAAGAAGCAGACGCTTTGGCGAAACTCGAGCCATGGGATTGGATGTGGGACGACCAGATACTCGGCTTGCGCGACCCAAAAACCGGCGAGAAGCTGTTGTGCTGCATCATCGGAGCACTGGAAGTGGTGCACGGGTTGCTGGTCTTCAGAAATGAAACAGGCTGTCGGCACTTGCTCAGCGTCCTTTTGGATGACAATCCAGCTCAGACGATGACAGACCGCAATCGCGGATTCGACCGCGACCTTCTACAAGTTGAGTTTGTCGGCAAGGCCGAGCTGACCAATGTGGACCGCCGGGTCTTCTCCTCGATAGGCTTCTCACCTTCGAAAAGCCGCGGAGAAAGCTGGCCCTTGTTTCGAAGCGTCTTTCCCGGTTGTTACCCGTGGTATTTGACCCAGGCAGAAGCGGAAACGCTGATTTATGTTCTGCCGTATGCCCGTGCTTTTTCCATCTATTTGCGCGAGCTGGCCAACCCCAACATCGGTATTCTCGAATCAGGGATTGCGTTTTTACTCGAAGACTACGACACCACCAAACGGCCGATGAACGCCGGGGACCTGAAATGGGAAACAATGCTTCCGCCGCCGGCCACGCCAACAGAGCCGATTGTGATCGACGATGTTACACTTGAATCTCTGCGTCAGCTTCCGCAAGAGGCTGAATGCGAGTTGGAATTGGATGTGTCTTACTTGACGTTCCCATGCACGGCTCCCGACCGCCCATATTTCCCCAATGCTGCGTTGGCAGTAGCGCGCGATTCAGGGGTGATTTGCGGATTCACTTGTACCGATAACACTGACCCACAGGGCAAGGACGCGCTGTCCACCGCATTCGTCGGTGCCCTTAACCAAATGCGCTGCCGCCCGGCAACAATCTACGTCCAGCACAAACGCGTAGCCGACGCGCTGACGTCCGCCGCAGCCGAACTCGACATCGAAGTCCTTGTCGATCCTCGACTGGAGTTGCTCAACAGTGTCCGCGAAATGTTCGAGCAGAGCCTCCGAGCTTAGCCGGCATATTTCCCAGCCCGGCGCAGCCGGAACCAAAATCGCCTGACGGGCAACGCCCCCGGCTCTTGCACCCCCCGGACCTTCAACCACGCCGGGCTGGGAAATATGCCCTGCAAATCCGTCGCCGGGAAGAGCGCGCTGATCAAGC
>JARYMD010000275.1 GCA_029907285.1 Verrucomicrobiota bacterium
CAGCATCATCAGACTCGGCCCAAACACTAACACCTCCGATCGCCCATCACCATCCACATCAGCTAATTCCGCCCTGAGCATGGCAAAGTCCGGAAAGTCCTTCAAGACGACGAACGTGCCCAATGGCTCGAACCGCGCATTCAACACTTCCATCACCACCTCATGAGTCACACGAACGTTCCTCTCCCCACGTGGATCGCCCGGATTCAAACCTGATACAAACTCGACCTGGCTGCTCAACAGGACAATCTCCGGCGACTTGTCACCATCAATATCCCCCGCCCCGCCAAACTCCAGCATGACCTTCGTGAACCGTTTTCGAGTGACTTCAACCCTCCGGACCAGCCGCAACTCAGAATCGAGCACATGCAGGTAACCCTCCCGATCGGTCAAAAGCACTTCCTGTTTGCCGTCCCCGTCAAGGTCCGCAGAAACGCATCCCGTAAGCCTGATGCGAGCGTCGTAGCGGCATAGTTCCTCGCCCTTGTTGTCAAGCCGCACAACCGGTCCGATTTCTTGTTGGCCGTTCTCAGCCCAGAATTCATCCGGCCCCGTCACCCACACAACGATGTCTTTTTTTCGTCATTGTTGAGATCAGTGACAATGGGCACAGCCACCGTATGAAGCTCGCCCATGCAACGTCGCCATATCAGCCTCCCATCACGGCCAAACGCGAACAGATAGCTGTGCTTGTCGTCGGTCCCATCCGGGCCTTCAACGCCGTTATAGACACCGTTTGAGCCGACGAGCAACTCGTCCACGCCATCTCCATCAAGGTCAATCGCAGCAGCATCCCCCGGCCACGGCCCAAAATGATAGGTCCACAACAGTTCTTCACCCGGAAACCTCACACAGCAGACTCCCCGTGGCTGGCTCTTACCGCTGGTGAGATTGGCCAAAACCTCGAATTTCCCATCGTGGTCAAGGTCAAAAACCCCAATCGGCGCCAACGCTGTCTCAAGCAGTTCCTTGCCCGGCCCCTCAACAACAATCGAGCTCCTAGCCGCGTACCGAGCCGTCTCATACCGCCAATTCTGAACAACCGAAATCATTGACTCGTCGCCTTTGCGCCAGTGCACGATCGCCTCAGTTGAACCATCACCGCTAATGTCTTCAACCACGTTCAATCCGAGATTGCGTCCGCCGACGGGCAGCACCCACTCACCAAGAATATGCCCACGTGCTGACACGGCCAACAGCTTGCCGTTCCCGGGCACCTGGAATACCGGTTCCGTTATTCCGCTCAGACGGCCGCGCCGCCCATACGACCAGTTATGAACATCGGGCAACTCGATCTTCCGCCACAACCTGAGCGAAGGCCGCAGCAGCCACGTCAAACCAAACGCAACACAGACCAGCAAAACCACCCCCACTCCCGCAAAAACTTTTGGCCGTTTCAAAACCCTCAACAAACCACCCTTCGTCCCCCCGTGCGGCCCTTTCGGTTCCTCACCTCGAGCCACAAGCTCCAAATCCTCGCGCACATGCCCAATATGCGCGTACCGGTCCCGAAGGTCCCGGGCCATCGTCCATTCCGCTATCTTCACCAATGCCACCGGCGCTTTCGGATTCAACGACAGAATCGGCCGCGGCGGACCCGCCAGAATCTGTTGCAAAACTTCTTCTCTGGTCCTCCCGCAGTACGGCGCCGAACCAGTAAGCATCTCGTAAAGCACCGCACCAAACGAGTAAATGTCGTCGCGCGTGTCCCCATGCTCTCCCATCGCCGCCGTCGGCGACTGATACTGCGGCGTGCCCGCAATCTCGCTCTGCTCCAGCCCAAGCACAACGTCGTTCAACAACGACCGCGCCAGCCCAAAATCGCTCAAGTATGCCCGTCCCTGGCCGTCAAAGAGTATGTTCCTCGGCTTCAGGTCCCGGTGTATAATCCCCCGCCCATGCGCATACTCCAGCGCGCCCGCAATCTCCGTCGCCACCCGCAGCACAACATCGGCCGCCAAAGGCCGCCCCCCTCCAGCAACTGCGCAAGACTCCCACCCTCAGCCAACCGCATCAGCATCCATGCGCCCTCTGCCTGACCAGAAGATTCCAGCACAGGCAGAATGTTCGGGTGCCGCAAACGTTGCGCATGCTCAGCTTCCTTCAGGAAATACTCGACCGCCCTGCCGTTCGCCGCCAGTTCAGCCCGAAGAAGCTTCAGTGCCACCAGCACCGCTTCGCCCCGCGCCAATTGCCCCGGCTCCTTCACCTGGCCATTCAACTGCGTTTCCCCTTCCGAACGCTTCAGCGCCATCGTGTCGCGCGCCAAAAACACCACCCCCATTCCGCCCTCGCCTATCTGCCGCAACAACTCGAACCGCCCAACTGCACCGATCAACCCCGGCCGCGGTGGCGGGCCGATCAAAGGATGCAACGCCACTGCGCCACCGGGCTCGGTCCCGGGCACAAACGACGTCGCCGGCACCCGACCGGCACCGCGCGGCTCTGGTCCGCCATCGCTCATGCTGAAGCCCAGCAAATACTTGCACAACAGACCAAAAGCAAGCACAAGATTAAACCCGGCGCGCTCAGGCAGGGTCCCATCCCTGCAAAAGAAAATGCAGGTCACTCGAGCAAACCATTCGGTTGCTGTTGTGCCTCTGCATCGATGCGCTCTTGCAAGCCAAATGAAAGTCTTCCGCCCAACACGGGAATCTGCTGTTCGCAAACGCCGTCGAATTTCTTTGTGCCCGGGCCTCGCAACACTGTCCGTATGACATTCCAGCACAAAGGCCCGGGAGGGGATGCACCGCAGCCAAGGGCCCAATTCGAGTACGGGTTCGACGTTAGAAACATTCCGGCGATACCGGCGGATTACGCAGGCGCACCCGGCTCCGGACGCGATCCCGGATTCAACGGGCGCAACAGCACGGCTCCCGGTGCGGCCGGCATCGTGTTCACGGCTGAGAACCTGAATCCAACGGATGTCGGTCTTCGAGTGCGCGGGCCAGTGTGAGTTCGTCGGCAAACTCGAGGGCACTCCCTGCGGGGAGGCCGCGGGCCAATCTGGTGGTTTTCACCCCTTTCTGTGCAAGCCGTTTTGCAAGGTAATGGCTTGTGGCGTCGCCTTCGACGTCAGTCGGCAAAGCAAGGATGATTTCGCGGATTGGTTCCCGGTCGATTCGTGACTCCAGCTCAGCTATTCGCAAGTCTTCGGGTCCTATGCCGTCTATTGGCGACAGCTTGCCGCCCAAAACATGGAATCGGCCCCGGTAGGTCCCTGCTTTCTCGATCAAGAGGATATCGACAGGCCGTTCCACAACGCAAACCACCGAAATGTCCCGCGACGGATCACCGCAGACCGCGCAAGGCTGGCTTTCGGTCAGCGCACCGCAAATGTCGCAGTGCGCGACTCGTTCCCGAGCTGACACCAGTGCCCTGGCAAGACCTTCAGCGGTTTCCTTCGGGCTTTGCACGACGAACAAAGCAAGACGCTCAGCGGTGCGGGGGCCAATGCCGGGGAGCTGGCTCAACGCCGCAATCAGTTCTGCTACTGCAGGTGGAAGCGATCGCATGACTGGTCGCTTTGATCTGTTTCCATTTGAACGGCCATCCCGAAAAGCCGGGTCTGGCCAGCCTTTTCAGGCCCGGCAATGCCGCGTCACATAAGTCCAGGAAATGACAGGCCGCCCGTCACTTTTGCCATTTCGGCTTTGCTTACCTCACTGGCTTTTTCGAGCGCAGCATTGACCGCGGCCAGCACAAGGTCTTCGAGCAGTTGCGGCTCGGACGGATTAATGACCTGCGGATCGATCTTGATGGACGACAGCGTGCCGTTGCACTTTGCAACAGCCTTTACAACACCGCCGCCGCTGCTGGCTTCGACCGTCAGATTGGCCAACTGTTCCTGGACAGCTTCCATTTGACGCTGAATTCGCGTCGCTTGTTTTACGAGTTTTCCAAGACTGGACATGTGCAAATCTCCTGTTGAAGTTACCGTACCGTTTCAGTCGCGAACTTCGGCTATGGTTCCCTTGAAAGTCTCAAGCGCATCTTTGATCAACTGATCGTTCTTGAACTCCGCCGGCGAAGGAATTGTCGGCGCGGCTGGCTTCGATTGTATTTCATCTGGCGCAACCGAAATGCTGGGCGCCATTCCTTCCTCGATCTTCTGAAACTTGATTTGCTCGACCTCGATTCCGAGTTCTTTCAGCTTCGTTTTCAGCAGCGTGTGATTGCGCGGCACGTCAATCAACGGCACGTATTCGGCATGCTTCGGTTCAAACCCGATCACAAAAGCCTTTTGCGAAAGGGCGACCGGCTTTGCCTTTATCAAATAACTGCGCACAAACGGCGTGACACGCCCCACCGCTTCCAACACAGCCGACCATGTCCTGCCAAGGTCCACAGACGAGGATTGTTGCCCGCTTGAATCAGCTTCATCTTGTTCAGTTGTCGAACCGGGCACATCAGCGGCAACCGGAGCTTTCTGATGGTCCCGCCCAGCAACCGCCGCCCGCAGCGGCTGCATAACGGGTTCGACCGTTTCTTGCTGCACTTTGGCGCCAACGACGGTTTGTGCTTGCGCATTTTCCGAAGGCGCCGAATCACGAAGAGCAACCAGCCTGCTGAGGATGGTATCGATGTTCGCCGAGTCCCTTGCTTGTGCAGCTTTGAACAGGGCAACCTCGAGCAGAATTCGCTTGGACACCGCGTCGCGCAGGCGCCACTCGGTGTCCGTAAACACATCAAGAATTCTGGTGACAGCATCTGTGCTCAGCAACGCCGATTGTTCACGCAAAGCTGCGGCTTCGGGTTCGGAAACATCCAGCAAACTCATGTTTCCCTTGGACACCTGATAAATCATCAGGTTTCTGAAATGATTCAGCAGATCGGACAACAATCGGCCCAGATTCTTCCCGTTGCGAGCCAGTTCATCCAATTGTCCGAGCGCCGTTGTGACATCCCCTTTGCATATCGCGTCCGCAAGGGCAAGAATCTGATCACGGGCTGTGAGACCGAACATTGCAAGGACGTCAGCCTCGACGATCTTGTTTCCACAGAAACTGATGAGCTGATCGAGCGTGGATTGGGCGTCACGCATCGCGCCGTCGGCACTCCGTGCCATTGCGTGCAAGGCGGCTTCCTCGATGGTTACACCCTCGGCTTCGGCAATGCGTGCAAGGTGCTTGACGATGAGTGCAGCAGGAATGCGCCGCAAATCGAATCGCTGGCAACGCGAAAGAATTGTGGGAAGAACTTTCTCAGGGTCAGTGGTTGCGAACATGAACTTCACGTGTGCCGGCGGTTCTTCCAGAGTTTTGAGAAGCGCGTTGAACGCCGCTGCAGTCAGCATGTGAACTTCATCGATTATGTAGATTTTGAATTTCGATGAGGCGGGCGCATACTTGACCGCTTCGCGCAGGTCTCGGACCTGCTCGACACTGTTGTTGCTCGCGCCGTCGATTTCAAGCACGTCCATGGAACGTCCTTCGGCAATCTCGATGCACCGCGGGTCAGAATCGTCAAAGTCCACTCTTGGTCCGCCGGTGCAATTCAGGCACTTGGCAAAAATCCGTGCGATTGTTGTTTTGCCGGTGCCGCGCGGACCGCAGAATATGTATGCATGGGCAATCCTGCCCTGTTTGACCGCGTTTGTGAGTGTCTGGGTAACGTGCTCCTGTCCGACCACCTCTTCAAATCTTTGTGGCCGGTACTTGCGTGCCAAAACCTGATAACTCATTGCAGTAAACTCAGAAAATCCGTCCGCTCACACCGAGCGCGTGGTCAGGCAGAATGCGTTTCGTCCTGCGCTCTTCCGGTCTGAATCAAGTGCCAGGGCGACCGCGGCAGATGCAGAGCTTGTTACCGTTGCTGCCTTCCGGCCCTGGCGGGGTTGGCAAGTCCACATTCCGCGGGCCCTGGCAAATCCACGTCGATTAAGACGCATCCCACTAACTGCAGCAAGCACAAACAGCTTCGAAACGCTCCACCTCGGACCAGCCGCGCAAGCGGTGCGGCAACGCCCGGCGGGTAACCGCCGACGTCGGTCTCCGGTCCACCAGTAGAATCAGACTTCATGATCTCGAAGAAAATAACATGAACCCACCTTCGAACTGTTCATTGGCCAGCCTGTACAACCACAACAACGACACTAATCTCT
>JARYMD010000276.1 GCA_029907285.1 Verrucomicrobiota bacterium
TGGCGAACTGTGCATGAACACGACCGTGGCGGTCCATGCCAAGACTTCAAGTCGTCCGGGCATTTTGTTTGCCAGCCAACAGCGCCAGCCACGGATTGCCAGTACGAGCAGAAAACCGAGCGTTACAGGGTACCAGAAAACCGACAGCGGATTGTTGCCAAGAACACGCGCTGCGGTCGTGCGGTACACTGGGTCTTGGTTCTGCCACCACGAAACTGAGGCGACCACCAGGACGGCGGGTATTACAGTTTTTGCCAGTCTGACCAGTTGAGCTTTCAGGTTGTCGGTCAGGCCAATGAGCAGGCGCAGAACCGGGTTTGCACAAATCACGCCGAGGACAACCAGGCCGGAGTAGGGATGGACAAGGTGGGTTATGACGTAACCGACTGCCGTTTGAGCCCACTGAGTGAGGTTCTGCGGTCCGCCGGGCTGAACTACAGGCCGCAACGCGATCAAAGTGCAGGTGAGCCCTGCAATCCACAGCGGGTTGTACAGCGCGGCGAACGTGTTCCAGCCCTGGTCGTCAGAGAGCGCCTGATATGCCACAGTCTGCAGTTCCAACGGCCAGCGGTTCACTGTTGGCAGCACCAAAAGCTCCAGTCCTCCGCTGAAAGCGACCATGACAATCGTCATGAGCCGCTGCCGGACGTCTGCAACGAGCGGGACAAGAAACCACCAGAGCACAGCGAAAAACAGGAACGTAAGAGGGACGCGAGACAACTCGATTGCCCAGAAAACGTCCAGGCCGGTCCACCGAACCACGTGTCCCAACACGCTGAACAGAGGCATTATGAAACGCCCTGCCTGGGGCACGGCTGCGTAGGGATTCGACAACAGCCAGTCGCCGGTTACTGCGGCCTGGCGAGTGAACGCTGCGTAAGCAAACCAATCGATTGGATTGTAGCCGACTGCTGGCAGCACTTTGCCTTCCGGGGGCTCGAGAATCCGCGTCAGCAAAAACGGAACCATTCGCAACGCAATCACCACGGCGGGAATGAGCCAGAACACTGGTGGTGGCGCCTGTGCAAGTCCGGTCTTGGCTGACTGACAATTGACTGACACGGGTTGCGAATCTGTTCTTGTCAAAGCGCCGCTTGATTCGCCGGTGCCTGTCGGTGTTCGGAACGCGGCGTGTTGTCAACGCCTTCGGCGCCCTTCGAGTTCGTCGGCCAACCGGTTGGCGCCATATACGCGCCTGAGCGCGTGCGTTATTGCGCTTGAATGGACGGCGAGCGCTCTTGCCTGTTCCTCGGTGTAATAGAAATCCAGGACCAGTGATTGAATATTGCCGTCGAAGATAATCCCCACCAGTTCGCCGTTTTTGTTGACGACAGGACTGCCTGAGTTGCCGCCGATGATGTCGGCTGTGCTGACAAAGTTCAGCGGGGTCTTCAGATCGAGTCGGCGGCGCGCCTTCATCCAGCGTTCGGGCAGATCAAACGGCGGACGGCCGCCCTGTTCTTTGGATCGCTGATAAAGGCCGGCAAAGGTTGTTTGATATGGAACGTGCTTGCCGTTTTCCTCGTAGCCTTTCACAATACCGAACGCGAGCCGGAGAGTGAAGGTTGCGTCCGGGTAAGTGCTTGTTCCTTGGATGGCGAAACGGGCGGCGGCGATTTGCGAATGTGCCTGCCGTTTGATTTCTTCCTGCGTTTCGATTATCTGGCGCACAGCGCGAGCTTCGGCATCGACAGCACGAGCGAGTTCGATCATCGGGTCGCGCGCGGCATCAACTGCTGCCTTGCCACCCTCGTAGAGTTTGCGGCGGAACGCGACGTCTTTGACTTTTGTGTCCCGGACCAGCTCGGCCGCGCGCTGGCGCGGCGATTTCCCGGCGAGGACGCGTTCGACGATTGGGTGTTTTGCGCCGAGGCGTTCCGCGAGGAACGTCAGTGAATCTGCGAGGCAAAGCTGTTCGTAATCGTCGTAGATCGGCTTTGTCGAGAAAAGATTCAGTTCGAGGGATGCGCGTCCGGATTCGTGGAACTCGCTCAGCCGCTCGCCATCGGGCTTGGGCCGTTCATCGGCTGCGCGCAACAAGGTTCTTGCGATGCCAAACAACTCGCAGTTGAATCCGCGTGCGGATTCGAGCAGGCGATGCAACGCTGCGTTTTCTGCGATTACGCGTTGTGCGGCGGCGATGCGATCCCATGCGTCCTTTGCGCTGGCATATTTCGGGTTCTGCGCCACTGCGTTCTTGAGGGCTTGTTCATCGGCTTGTTTGCGCGCGATGAACGCCGGATCTAGAAGTCCTGCAAGACCGCCTTCGCGGGCTTTGCGGCTGTTTTGAATGCCGAAGAGATCGTCCCGGGCGCGCCGTGCATTTTCTTCGCTGCGCTCGCCATAGGCGGTCAGAAGCACTTCACGGCGGTGCAGCCATGCGAGGGTTTCCGGGAACGAGACGTCCCGCTGGTATTCGATTTCCGCAAGGGTAAGGAGGCGCGCTGTATGGCCGGGATGCCCGGAAACGAATATCAGTTCGTTTTCTGCGGCTCCTGCGCGGCTCCATTTCAGCCAATGGGGAATGCGCGCGGGTTTGCCGTTTTCGTATACGCGGAAGAAACAAATGTCGAGATCGTAGCGCGGGTACTCGAAGTTGTCGGGGTCACCCCCGAAAAATGCGATTTGCTGTTCCGGTGCGAACACGAGCCGGACGTCTGTGTATCTTTTGAAGCGGTAGAGGTGGTATTGGCCGCCCTGGTACAGGGTGACGACGTCGCTTCTCAGGCCCGTGCGATCGAGCGATTCCTTCTCGATTTCTGCGATGACCTTTCTGCGGGCAAGGAACGCCTGTTCCGGTGTCATGTCTGGCTTGACTGCCGCGTTCACGCGATCGGTGACATCTTCAATGCTGACAAGGACGTTGAGTTCGAGGTCGTGGCAACGTTTTTCCTCGGCCAACGTGCGCGCGAAGAAACCGTCCCGAAGATAATTGTGGTCCTTATCGCTGAGTTTTTGGAGCGCGTCGGCTCCAACGTGATGGTTGGACATGACGAGTCCGTCTTCGGAGACGAACGATCCTGAACCGCCGCTGTTGAAACGAACAGAGGCTTGTTGCAGATGCTCGAGCCATGCGGTGCTCGGCTCGAAATTGTATTTTTCCCTGAGCAGTTTTCGAGGCGGCTGGTTGAAGAGCCACATGCCTTCATCGGCAAGGCTCGTGGCAGCCGCAAGGGTCAGAAACAACGCTGTCAATCCAGACTTGCTGTGCGATCGGTTTGTAATGATCATGGCCATCAAGATACGCGGGGTCAGATTGCTTTGTTGTGCGGCGGACTGCAAACAACAAATGCGGCACTTTGCGCTTCGCACAAAATGAATGCGCGCCGATTTCTAACCTTTGCCTGAAGGACTATGCTGTTGTTGGATGTCACGCTGGCGACGCCTGGCGAGAACCTTGCCTTTGATGAAGCGCTGTTGGACCGATGCGACGCCGGTTGCGGCGATGAGGTTCTGAGGTTTTGGGAGCCGACATCGGTGTTTGTTGTTCTGGGCTATGCAAACCGCGCGGCTTCGGAACTGAACACAGACATTTGCGATGAATCTGGTGTGCCGGTCCTTCGCCGCATCAGCGGTGGCGGTGCGGTTTTGCAGGCGCCGGGTTGTTTGAACTACGCTCTTGTCCTTCGAACCAGCACTGCTGCCGAATTGCAGGCCACAGGGACAACCAACAGGTTTGTCATGGAAAAACACCGGCTGCTGTTGGAGAAACTGCTTGGCGCGAGGGTGATGATTGATGGTGTTACGGATTTGGTTGTTCGTGGGCGCAAGGTTTCAGGGAACGCACAGCGTCGTCGCGCCAATGCCATATTGTTTCACGGGACATTCTTGTTGAATGCGCCTGTTGAGCTCATGGGAAAGTACCTGAAAATGCCCAGTCGCGTGCCGGCCTACCGCGGTGGACGTCCGCATGAGGAGTTTGTCGGGAACCTCGGGATCGATCGCGAGGTTCTCAAAGCCGAGATGAGCCGGTTGTGGCAAGCCGATCGGCGGGCAAATCAATGGTCTGATGTCGCGGTCGCGGTCGAGAGACTCGTTCGAACCAAGTACTCGCATCGGGAGTGGAATATGAAATTCTGATATTGTCGTGAGCCCGGGTAAACGGTCTGGGAAATGAGACGCGCCGACCGGGCACAGGGGACAGAAGGCAGGAGACACGAGTTGGTGATTTGACCTCGTTCTGGCATGTGCGTTTCCGTTCAATCACATTGAAAGTTGTGCTTTGTAGGTTGCACGTTGGATGTTGGCCAGAGCCAAGCCCGCATATTTCGCAGCCCGGCGTGGTTGAAGGTCTTGGGGGGGCAAGAGCCGGGGGCGTTGCCCGTCAGGCGACTTTGGCTCCGGCTACGCCGGGCTGCGAAATATGCGGCAGCGCGGAATGGCCCTCATCGGTTTGTGCTCTGGCGTGGTGAGACTGAGGCGGGGTCAACCACGTAAACCGGTTTCTTGTGCACGAAAGGCAGTCTGCCGCCGGTGATGAAGTGTCTTGCAACCAACAGCGCCAGGAGGATCGCTATCCCTGCCAATACGCGGCGTGCTTGCGGGTGTTGGAGCCATGGGGCGAGTGTGCCGGCATGTTTCTGTTCTTGTGGTGCTTGGGTGGTTGTGGGAGCTGCTGATGCGTTGGCGAGGCTTTGGGCAGGGCCGGTCCAGTCCACTTTGGGGTGTTCGGTGAAAATCAGGCGATAATAATACGATTCACATCCGGACCGCGCGCAATATCCGGTTCTCAGTCTGGACAACCTTTGATCTTCAGCGGGCTGGGGTTGGTTGCCGAGGGCGAGCTGGCCGAGTTCGTCGCCGGTCACACGCGTGCCACACTGGAGGCATTCTGCAGTGACGTAGTGTTTGAAAACGTCGCTGATTTCGTCTGCCGGCAGTTCGGCGACGGCCAGGGCTTCCAAGACCGCTTGATAACAAGCGGGCAGGGCATCGATCCTGACTTGCACAACTTGTGAACCGGACTGTGACATACGCAGGGTGAATCGGCTTTGGGCAATTCAATTCCTTGGCCCGGCTTGCGGGCCGGACGGCTTGTACCAAATCCAGTCTTTTGTGGGTTCGTATGGGTAGTATGGGTCAGTGGCAAGGGCTTTGCTGAAATTGTGGACTGCGGTGTGGCCATCGACGAACAGCACTGGCGAATAGAAGAACGGCGGCGCGGATTTGGGGTCGTCGATGTCACTGTTTCCTTGGCCGTAATGCCACTGGTACCATTCCGGAGCGCCGCCTGCGCAACCGTAGGGTCTGGCAGGTGGTTCATGCATCAGAATGTAATGAACAGGCGAAGGCGCCCAGCCTTCGTATTTGCCCGCGATTCCGTCGATCGGGTCCTCGGGCGGCGTGCGGAAACCGCCGCCTGACAAAGTGGTTAACATCCCTGCGTTGTAGTGGTAACTGCAGCCAATTGTTTCCCAGTTTGAGGGTTTCAAGGGCGGGCTTTCGCAGGGCAGAATCCGCTGGCCACGGTCGCGCGGGCATCGGTAAACCTCGGATGGTTCAAGGTGAGCGAACAACGGCCGTTCGCGCGCCATTGGGTAAAACGGCGCAAGGCGTGGTACGGGATCGCGCCCGCCGATTGTTTGCCTTGCGTTTTTGCCGCCTGCTTCGCTTGGGGGATACCGATCCGCGTAATCGTCCACGTACAATTTGATGCCAATGCCGATTTGCCTAAGATTGTTGATGCAGGTTACGGTTCGCGCTTTTTCTTTTGCCCGGCTCAGGGAAGGCAACATCATGCTCGCCAGAGTCGCGATTATCGAGATTACCACCAGCAGCTCGATCAATGTAAAACCGCTGTGGAACCTCGTTTCCGGCAGCGCAGGTCGAGCTTTCGCTCTGGGATGTCCCGATTTCATGCCATGTTCGCAGCAGCAACTGGGCCAAACAACTGATCTGTAATACGCCTCTCACTATCCACCCGGGCGCATGCAATGGCAAGGAGCAAGGTTTGATCTTTAGCCCGCATATTTCCCAGCCCGGCGTAGCCGGAACCAAAGTCGCCCGACGGGCAACGCCCAGGTTCTTGCACCCCCCGGACCTTCAGCCACGCCGGGCTGGGAAATATGCCCTGCGACTCCGTCGCTGGGAAG
>JARYMD010000277.1 GCA_029907285.1 Verrucomicrobiota bacterium
AGAAGGAGGGCAGCACCATCTGCGCGGCGGCATCCCACAGCGCGGGGTCGCGCCGCCGGACGGCCGCGCGCAGCACGCCGGCGAGGTGGCGCCGCGCGCTGCCGTAGGTGCCGGCCAGCCAGCGCTCGCGCTGGCGGCGCGCGTCATCGCGTACGGAGAACGAATCAACGGACTGAGCCCTGCCTATGATTCCGTCCAATTCCAGGGCGGCAAAGCCATCGTCGAGTTCAAGAGAGTCGGCAGCGGTCTCGAGGCACGCGATGGAGAGTTGACCGGGTTCGCAATCGCAGGTTCAGACCGCAAGTTTGTCTGGGCAAAAGCTGAAATAGTTGGACGCGACAAAGTGGCAGTAAGCAGTCCGGAGGTGCCGAATCCAGTGGCTGTGCGGTATGGCTGGGCTGATTATCCCGTTGTCAATCTCTGGAGCAAAGACGGGTTGCCTGCGTCACCGTTCCGGACTGACGATTTTCCGATGGTTACCGCGCCGAAGAAATAGCGGTGTTGTTCGAGGCGCTTTCCGGAGGAAGGAGCCCCCGGCCCGACAGAACTCGCGCCGGTGGCAGAGACAGCGGATCATTTTAACATGAATGTTGAATTTGAAAACACCTCGTCACAGGTGCAAACGCCGGCCTCTGTCACCCGGCGTCGGTTCGTTCGCAATCTGATTGGTGCGGGCGCTGCTGTGGGGGCGCTCGGACCATTTGGTGCACAAGCGCTCGCACGCGATCCGATTTCGCGAAGGGGCAATCCGCGCTTGCTTCTGAGCCTTGCGGCATATTCATTCCGCGATCGTCTGACCAGCACGGACGCTGCAAAGCGGATGACTTTGTTCGATTTCATCGACTTTTGCGCCGATCACGGCTGCCATGGGGCAGAGCTCACCAGTTATTACTTCGAGAAGAACTTTGGAACCGATTACCTTGTCCAACTGAAAAGGCGTGCGTTTCTGCGCGGGTTGGCCATCAGCGGGACCGCCGTTGGCAACAATTTTGCGCAACCAGACGGACCCGACCTCGATGGAGAAATCAGTGCAACGAAGCGTTGGATCGACAACGCTGCTTTTCTTGGCGCGCCACATATCAGGGTGTTTGCAGGGACCCCCCGCGGCGGCATAGACCAAGCCACGGCCAAACGCCAATGCATAAAAGCGTTGGAAATCTGCGGTGAGTATGCTGCAACCAAGGGTGTCTGGCTTGGACTCGAGAATCACGGCGGCATCGTGTCTGAGGTTTCGGACCTTTTGGAGATAATCCGCGCGGTCTCCAATCCGTGGGTGGGTGTGAATCTGGACACTGGCAATTTCTACGGCGAAGCCGATCCTTACGATGACATGGCACGGCTTGCACCGTACGCGGTGAATGTCCAGCTCAAGGTCGAGATCAATCGCCGCGGAAAAGGCAAGGAACAGACCGATCTCATGCGGGTCATCAAGATTCTCTCCCAAGTCAACTATCAGGGTTATGTGGCGCTCGAGTATGAAGCTGCCGAAGACCCTATGACAGCCATGCCCCAGTGGCTTGCGCGGATGCGCGAAGCGTTTGCCGCAACGGCGCGCTGAGCGGTTAGCCAGCCCGCATATTTCCCAGCCCGGCGTAGCCGGAACCAAAGGGCCTGAAGAGCAGTGCTCCGTTCCTGCGCTCCGCGGGCTGCCTGCCGCACCGGGCTGCATTGTCATATTGAAGAATCATTCATATTTGCGAAGATTCACGCCGCGAGTGTGATCAGTTTCTGTGTATCTGCTTCTCTGGCAGCATTAAGGCGGTCACAACGGTACGGCCTTTGGGAGTGAGTCGGATAAAGTGACAGGCTCTTTGTTTGTGTTTAGACCCCGGATTGCTGCATTCCCTGCAGATTGTCCCTTGTTCCAATCCTCGGTTGCCGAAGTCTGTGGAGGAACCCCTCGGATGCCGATATGGGGACAGGCAAATTGTTTTCTACGCCATGCCGATCTGGTTCCAGGCACGTTGCTTGCGCATAGAAACAAAGCGGCAGCAAGCTGCCGCACTCCAAGCGCTTCGCGCCTACCAACGCCCATTGCATCCGCCGCAGCGCGTGAGAAACCATAGGGATCAGCGGCGAGATCGAATGGGGCAATATGGGGACAGACACGTAGTTGGGCCGGAGCACCGGAGACCTCCCCCTTGGCGCAGGCGCGAAGGGCTGACGTAGCACAAGCGGGACCAGAACGGTTTCAGTTTTCCGCGTAAACGCGGAACTCTAACGGCGATGGGTTGTTTCCGTGTATCGGGCGAAGCCAGCACCGCGGGTATTAGAGTCCCAAGTTCAGGCGGAAAAGTTTCATCTGGTTGGGAGTTAAACTGGCAGCGGCGGGTCCAGTGGGGGCTTGATCAGGGCACTTTTTCCGGCGACGGAGTCGCAGTAGATATTTCGCAGCCCGGCGTGGCTGAAGGTCCGGGGGTGCAAGAGCCGGGGCGTTGGCCGTTGGGCGACTTTGGTTCCGGCTACGCCGGGCTGCGAAATATGCCGATAACCGCGCAAGGTGGGGAAAAGTCCCCAATTCCACGAAGCCTCGAAGTGGGTTGTCGCATCGAGCTTTGATGGTGAGACCATGCCACCCCGCGCGAAATGAGCATTGTTACTTGCTTGTTAACAGGCAATTGCGTAACGGCCGCGGCTGCTTGGGCGTTCCGTGTCAGATCAAGAGGACAGTGTTGCAGGAACGGCATGGACAGTGCTTTGTCTCAGAGGGTTTAGTGTTGTTTGCACTTGCTTCAGGTTCCTCGGGCGAGGGAACTGAATGTACTGCTTGAGCTTGGGCTTGCTTTGCAAGCGCACTCAACGTGGAAGATTGCAAGTGCGGGAATGAATGTCTTTGTTCAGGAAACAAATGTTGGAGGGATTGAGTATGTCAAAGGCGATTACGTTTGTGTTGCTGGCGGGTTTGTTGGGTTTTGGGTGGTTGGCCGTTGCGGATGACGGAGAAACTCCGCCAACGCCGCCAATCCCGGAGCCGGTCGTTAAGCCAATCGTTGAAATATTGGCAACGGACCCGACGGGTCTTACTGACGCAAGCACGGCCGCTTTCACTGTGGTTCGTGCGGGGCCTTTTGATGCGGCGCTGGAACTGAAATACACGATTGCAGGCACGGGAGAAAACGGCGTTGATTACACGGGCGCTGACGGAAGTCCGCTGACCGGCGCTGTTGAAATCCCGGCCGGTTTTGCCGCAACCGACATTGTCATCGTACCGAAGGTCAATCCGGCCAACCGGGGAAACAAGACGGTGGTTCTGACGATCGAGGCCAATGACAATCACGTGGTTGGCCGGCATGCGAAAGCCACGGTTCGGCTGATTGATGATGTTTACAATGACAACCCGCCGTCGGTATCGCTGACCGTTACGGGTGGGACTGTTGGTGATGACGGTGTTCAGGTGTTCGAACTGCCCGCTACGGTCAAGTTGACCGCCGAAGCAAAGGACACCGACGATACCGTCGTGAAGGTCAGTTTCTACGCCGACGACCATTTCCTTGGAGCTGACACGGAAGCGCCTTTCGAGTTCGATTGGGTGAACCCGCGCCCCGGCACCTACGATCTTTTCGCTCGGGCCGTGGATCAATTCGGGAAATCCACACTCTCGGGCGGGGTCAAGATTGTTGTCAAAGCCACCTTCCCAAGCGTCAAAATAACCAGCCCGACGGAAAAATCCGTCCCCGCAGGATCGGACGTCAAAGTTGCCGCGGAAGTGACGCCCGGTTCGGGCGCGATTGCGAAGGTGGAGTTTTATGCTGACAACAAGTTGCTGAAAGAGTTTACGGAAGGCCCTTATGAGGCGACCTTGGAAGACGTTCGACCGGGAGTGCACAAAATCCGAGTGCGCGTAACCGACGAATTCGGTTTGAGCGCAACAGCGACGTTTGTGTTCAAGGCTGTGAACCAACCGCCGGTTGTTGTGATTGTTTCGCCGAAGAGCGGCGACACATTCAAAGCGGGCTCGACGGTCGAATTGGCGGCCGACGTTACCGATCCCGATGATAATGCCATTGATCACGTGACCTTTTATGCAAACGGCAGAGCGATTGCCACCGTCAAGGAACCGCAGGATTCGAAGTTCACCTGCAAATGGGAGAACGTGCCCCGAGGCATGTACCTCGTCTATGCAAGCGCCACTGACGAGTTCGGAGCACGGGCAGTCAGCAAACCGGCAAAGATAACGGTGACAAGATAGGCATCTTTTTCCTGGGAAATTGGGTTCCGGATTGCAGTTGGGCGCCGTGCGGGGCCGCGCGGCGCCCGATCTTGTTCCTCAAATCCGCCTGCCGGTGCGGCTCTCTGTCAGACGCGCTCGCATTTCATCCTCGATCATTTCTGCCTCTTTTTTGCCGACGAGGAAGTAATAGATGAGGTTTGCAAGGCCGATGCCAACTGGGATCAGGCCGTACCATGGGACGTCGCTGTTTCCGGCGCCCACGAAAGCGCCTGAAAGAACGGGCTTGCGGAGAAGGGAGGAAATGCCCATGGATAGGGGCCTGTGAATACTGACAATTCTGCAGGAATCCCGGGCGATTCGAATGGCGCTGTCCCGGTTGCGATCGTGGGTGCGTCGGGTTATTCGGGCGAGGAGCTTGTTCGGCTGTTGCTGAGGCACCCGAAGGTCGATCTCGTCGCTGTCACATCGAGGCAATTTGCAGGCCAGACATTGGCGCAGGTTTTCCCGAAGTTCGCTGGTTATCGCGCGGCGCGTGAACTGCGGTTTGTCGAGCCCAACGTTGAATTGCTGGCACGGAACGCCCGTTTTGTGTTTCTGGCTCTGCCGCATGGAGTGGCTGCCGAGTTTGCAGTGCCATTGCTGAAACAAGGCTGTCGAATCATTGATCTGAGCGCCGACTTTCGATTGCGGGATGCGGCGGTTTACCGGGAGTTTTACGGGCACGACCATCCTGCGCCCGAACTGCTTCAAACTGCGGTGTATGGATTGCCGGAAGTGTACCGGCGTGAAATAAATGAAGCTCTCCTTGTGGCATCGCCGGGATGTTATCCGACCAGCATTTTGCTGCCGACGCTGCCGTTGTTGCGCGAACGGCTGATCAAACCGCAATCGATAATAGCCAGCTCGCTGAGCGGTGTGAGCGGTGCGGGCCGAAAAGCCGAGCTTGATTATCTCTTTGTCGAGTGCAACGAGAGCCTCCGCGCCTATGGAATACCCAAACACAGGCATTTGTCCGAGATCGAGCAGGAGCTGTCCATCGCAGCAGGCGTCAAGGTCGTAATCCAGTTCACACCACATCTGGTTCCTGTGAACCGGGGCATCTTGACGACGCTCTGCATCGAGCCGGAGTCAGCCCTGTCCGGCGTGGGTAATGCGGCCGAAGCGGCTGCAATGGTGGGCGATTGCTTCAAGCGGGCCTACGCGGCCGAACCGTTCGTCCGGCTCATGGACGACAAGCGGCTGCCGGACACCAAGAACGTGGTGGGAACAAACTACATCGACATCGGCTGGCGGTTTGATCCGCGGACCAGCCGCTTGATCGTGATTAGTGCTGAAGACAATCTTGTCAAAGGTGCCAGTGGCCAGGCGGTGCAGTCGTTCAATCTGATGAATGGTTTTGACGAGACTCTTGGATTGGTCTGAGCCGCGGCTGTTCGGCGCTTCCGCGGACTAATCCCGCAAAGCCGGACAGCTACAGTCACTGCAAGCTGGCACCTTTAGCCGACGTAGCCGACGACGTAAGTCGGCGGGAGACTTGCTGCTGAACCGAAAGATGCCCGCGGACTGACGTCCTCGGCTACGGTCACAAAAAGATTCACCCGTAGCTGGCGCTTGCAAAGAAGGCCGGGCAATGTGCCCGGCCTTCTGTGCTTTCAAATGCCGCGGGTTACCACCGTGCGCGGTAGAACTTCTTCGTGCCGGTGGGCGTGACGGTCAGCGGGCTCGTTCCGGCGACGTCGGTGTATGCACCGGTGACTTCGTCGGCGGCCTGCAATGTTCCTTCGAACGTTATGACGATTTTCCCCTGGGCATCGAGGCCGACGGAGAGAGCCGGCGGCTGTGGCGGTGTCGGCGGGTAATTCCCGTAATCGCGGAACTTCGCCACAGTGGAGTGGCCGATACCCTCGCCCGTGCCGT
>JARYMD010000278.1 GCA_029907285.1 Verrucomicrobiota bacterium
GATGCGGTTTTGCTTTCGGGGGCTGATTTGCCGGTTGCGATAGTTGTGGTGGGCGCGCGCGGTTCGCCAGAGTACGATACGAACTTTTTGCATCAGGCGTTGCTGTGGAGCAACCTGACACAGCGCGCTGGCGCCAGGCTGGTCCAGATCGGCGTGGACAGTGCGGGTGGGCGGTCCGAGCTTGAAGAATTGCGTCAAGCGCTGGCTGAACAGTCCCGTGACTCCGGCGCTGCGCTTTGGCTTGTGTTGATTGGCCATGGCACATTTGATGGTGCGGAGGCGCGATTCAATCTGCGCGGCCCCGATTTGACGGCTGGTGATTTGGCCGGGATGCTGAAGCCGTTCGATCGCCCGTTGGTGGTTGTCAACACAGCGTCGGCGAGCGCGCCTTTCATGGCGAAGCTGGCCGGGCCAAGTCGCATTGTGATAACCGCCACCCGCAGCGGCAACGAACAGAACTTCACCAGGTTCGGCCTGTTTTTTGTCGAGTCGTTCGCAGATTCATCTGCTGATCTTGATTGTGACGGGGGCGTTTCGTTGCTCGAGGCTTTTCTTGCGGGGTCTCGGCGAGTGGCCGAGTTCTATCGGACAGAAGGGCGGTTGGCGACTGAGCACGCGCTGCTTGACGACAACGGGGACGGGCTGGGCACGCAGGCGGATTGGTTTCGAGGCATCCGGGCTGTCAAGAAGCCGGATGGCGGCCTTGAAGTTGATGGCGCTCGTGCGTACCATACCCATTTCGTGCCGCAACCTGAAGACGCGGCTCTGCCGGCTGAACTCAGGGCAAGGCGTCAAGCGCTCGAGCTGGAGGTTGTCCGTCTCAGAGATGCAAAGGGGACGATGACTGAGGCAGAGTATTTTGACCGGCTGGAAGCGGTGTTACTGGAGCTGGCCAACATACTGAAACGGGGGCGGTGATTGGAATTTCGGCACGGCGCGTGCTTTACGCTACACCGAGCCTGCGACTGAGAAAACTGTATAGATTTTGCGCAGAGGAATCTGGAAAGAGACAGGGTAACATTTGAGAAATGATTAGACGGGGTTTTGGTGGAATCAGAATGGGCCGGCTATGGGAGTGGGTGGTGGCCGGGCTGATCTTGATTTCCGGGTGCAGCACGGCGCATTACCGGCGGTCAGCGGATCGCGAGGTTTACCGGATCATTCAGCAGGTTGAGAACAGCGTGTTTGGCCGGACGAACAAATTCTCGATTGACACCCGGTATTCCGGGCGGGACCCGGCGAGCATTGCGCCGGATGAAATCATTGGTGATCGCATGTCAACGAACCGCCGGATACTGAACCTCGAGCAGGCTCTTGATCTGGCGATTCGGAACAGCCGGGAGTACCAGAGCCAGCGGGAGCAGCTTTACCTTACGGCGTTGACGCTCACGGGATCGCGATATCAGTTTACGCCCCAGTTCTTCGCGAGGTCGCGCGGGGAGATCGATAGCAGTGTGACCAAGGACAATGTCCGCACCTGGAGCGGGTCGGCGCGGAACACTCTTGGCGTTAGCCAGATGCTCAAGACGGGTGGAAGCATCGGGGCGTCGGTCGTGAACGATTTGTTTCGGTATTACACTGGTGACCCGCGTCGTTCTGCGGTGAGCACGATTTCAGTGAACCTTGTTCAGCCCTTGTTGCAAGGGTTCGGGAAGAACAGTGCTGCGGTTGAGAACCTGACGCAAGCTGAGCGGAACGTGGTTTACGCGGTGCGCTCGTACAGTCTTTATCAGAACCAGTTTGCGGTGAACATTGTGAGCGATTATTTCAACCTGCTGGGCTTGAAGGATACAGTGCGCAACAATTACACAAACTACCTGCGCCGGGTTGAGACCAGTCAATACCTTGCTGCGCGAGCTGTTGACCGGGTGCGGCAGAGCGAAGTCGATGATGCGCGGACGGCTGAACTTGGCGCGCGGATTACGTACATCAACTCGCTGGCTTCGTACCTGAGCGCATTGGACGCGTTCAAGACCAGGATTGGGCTGCCGCTGTCGGAGAAGTGGTACCTTGACGACATCGACCTGCGCGATCTTGAGTCAGCGGGGCTGATGCCTGTCGATATAGACGGCGAAGCTGCGTTTGGCCTGGCTGTGACAAATCACATGGAAATACTCAATGCCATTGACAGATTCGAAGACAGCAAACGCAAGGTCCGGATATCGGCGAACGCGCTCAAGCCGAAACTGAACCTGTTTGCTAATGCAAGCCTGACTTCCGAGGGCGACACTGACTACACGAAGTTTGATCCTGACAAGGTCCGCACCGGATTTGGTTTTGAACTGGACCTGCCGCTGAGCCGGCGCAACCAGCGGAACGACTATCGCGCGGCGCTTGTTTCTTTCGAGTCACAGTTGCGGTCGCTTGTTTCGACGCTGGATGGCTACAAGGACAGGATTGACCGGGGACTGCGGACACTCGAGCAGCAGCGGCTGAATTATCTGAACAGGCAAATGGCTCTGGAGGTTGCCCGGCGCCGGGTGGAGATGAACCAGCTTTTGCTCGAAGCGGGGCGTGTCCAAATCCAACAGGTGCGCGAGGCGCAAGACGCCCTGATTGCCGCGCAGAACGATGTCACCTCAAGCCTTGTGCGTTACCTGCAAACAAGGCTTCAACTTCTTATTGATCTGGGTGTGTTGAAATCTGACCAGTCGAAATTCTGGCTGGAGGATCCGATTGCGATGATGCGTCCCGGCATACGTGCGGGCAAATCGCCGCTGTACATGCCTGAGGACAAGCTTTTGCCGCCAGACCACTATCTTGAACCGGAGCAATGAACTGGAAGAATCTGAAAGATTGGGCGGGTGTGAGATTGGGTGAACGGCCCATCCTTGCGGTTGTGATTATCGCCGGGGTGATTGTCGCCGCGGGAATGTGGCTTTTCACCCCCAAGGCGAAAGAACCAGCCACTGCGTTTTACGAGGTCCGGCGCGGCGATTTCGCGGTCTCCGTCGTTGAAGGTGGCACTTTGACCGCTGTGAATGAGATCAGCATCAGGAACGAGGTCGAGGGTGTGGCGCGCATTATTTACATTGTTCCTGAGGGCACGTACGTCAAGAAAGGCGACCTGTTGGTGGAATTGGATTCGGCGCAGGCTGAGGACACTGTGAACCAGCAGAAGATCAATTACGAGAAAGCAAGATTCGCCTTCAGCAATGCGGTTGCGCAGCTCGAAATTCAGCGCAGCACAACAAACAGCGACATCACAGCTGCGGCGCTGAAGCTCAAGTTTGCCGAGATAGACCTGCAACGGTTTCTTCAGGGGCAGTTGATCGTGGACCAGGTTGAGGCCAGCAACAAGCTGGTATCTGCTTTGGCGCAGCTTGCTGTCAGCGAAGAGACCTACACGTACAGCAGCAACCTCGCCGCCAAAGGCTATGAAACCAAGCAGCGTGTCGATGCAGACAGGCTCTCGGTGATGAACGTCCGGAATTCGGCGATTGTGGCAAGCAACACAATCTGGATTCTTCAGAACTTCGATCACCCGAAATCCCGCGAAAAGTACGAGTCCGACGCCCGCGAAGCGCGGCGGGAGCTGGAACGGATAATTCTGCAAAGCGAACGGAGAATCGCTCAATATGTGGCCGATTTGATGGCCGCATCAAACACGCTCGTTTTGAATGAGCGGCAGCTCGAGCGCGCGGAGCGGAATCTGAGTGCGACCAAGATTTATGCTCCGCAGGACGGTCTGGTTGTTTATCCTATGACGGACAGCCGTTTCAGCAGCGAGTCGTTGATTGAGGAAGGCGCCACTGTTCGGAACAGGCAGGAACTGATCAAGCTGCCGGACACTTCCAAGATGAAAGTAACCGTCAGGGTTCACGAATCGCATGTTGGGATGGTCAAGCCGGGCCAGGTGGCATTTGTTGTTTTGGACTCGATGCCTGATCAGCGGTTTCAAGGGTATGTTGACAAGGTTGCTTTGCTGCCTGACACGCAGGCGCGATGGGGGAATCCAAACCTGAAAGTTTACAAGACAGAGATTATCCTCACAGATTTGCCTCTGGATGTTAAGCCGGGCGTGTCGGCCAGAGCCGAAATCCTCATCACAAACATCGCCAACGCACTGTCGGTCCCAATACAGGCTGTCACCACCCTCAAAGGCAAGCAGGTGTGTTACGTGGCCGACGGCAACAAAGTCACGCCTGTGCCAGTCCAGGTCGGCATGTTTAATACCCGTTTCATCGAAGTGACTTCAGGATTGAAGGAGGGCGATCGTGTCCTGCTGTCGCCGCCGTTCGACACGCAGGAAAAGGACCTCGAAGGCGCGGTATTGGCGGCAGAAGAGCGAAACCGAATGCAACTCACCAACCGTGTGCAACCGCCCGCCATGCCTGCCCCGGCAACGAACGGGCTGGCCAGAGCCGCAGGCGCTGCGCCTGTCCAGCGCTCGGAAGTCCAGCGCCCGGAAGTTGCATCAAGCCAGGCGGCAAACGGCCAGCAGAGCCCCGACAGCCGGAACCGCCCGTCGAGGTTCAATCGAGAAGAAATGCTCAAAGAGTTCGACAAGAACGGCGACGGTGAACTGGACGAGAGCGAACGTGAAGCGATGCGCACTGCTTTGGCTGCCAGATTTGGTGCCGCGGGCGGTCCTGGCGGCCCCGGGTTCAACAGGGAAGAAATGATGAAACGATTTGACACCAACGGAGATGGGGAGCTTGACGATACAGAACGGGCTGCAATGCGCGAGGCGATGCGCGCCCAAGGCGGCGGCCCGAGAGGACGCCAGGACAGGGCACCCGGCAATGTGGATGGCCAGCAGAGAGACAATCAACAGAGGGATTCCTCTGGCAGAGGGGCGGGCGGCGAAGGCCCGGCCCGAAACCGGTCGAGGGACCGGAGTCTTCCGCAAGGTGAGTGATTCCAATGTCAGACCACGTCAGAATGACGATGCAATCGGATGAGATTATTCGGCTTGAAGGGGTGCAGAAAACCTATTCACTTGGCGACGAGGTGACGGTTCATGCTTTGCGCGGTGTTGATTTGACAATAAGCGCCGGGGATTACGTGGCAATCATGGGGCCGTCTGGTTCGGGCAAATCAACACTGTTGAACCTGCTCGGGTGCCTTGATCGGCCGAGCGCTGGCAAGTATTTCCTCGGGGGGGAGGATGTGTCCAAGATGGACGACGACACGCTTTCCGAGGTTCGCGGGAGGCGGATAGGCTTTATTTTCCAGAGCTACAACTTGATAGCGCAGCTTACCGTCATAGAGAACATTCAGGTCCCGTTGCTTTATCAGGGGAAAGACCTCCGGCAGTACCATGACAGGTGCGTGCAGTTGGCTGAGCTGGTGGGGCTGGGTGACAGGTTGCATCACCGGCCAAACCAATTGTCCGGAGGACAGCAACAGCGCGTAGCAATCGCAAGGTCACTGATGAATGATCCGCTGATGATTCTTGCGGATGAGCCTACGGGCAACCTTGACTCGAAGACGGGCCAGGAAGTGCTCGAACTCATCGACAGGCTCAACAAGGACGGGAAGACCATTGTTCTTGTCACGCACGACGACCGTGTTGCTTCCCGTGCGGACCGTGTGATCCACATGAAAGACGGTGTTATCGACCGCCAAGTGGCGCTCAAAGACCGAACGAACAGTACAACCACCTAGATATTGCGCGGCATGTTCACGTTCCAGTTTGTCAGCACTGTGCGGCTCGGCATCAAGAGCCTGATGCTGCACAAGCTGCGTTCGTTTCTGACGATGCTTGGCATCATTTTTGGCGTCTGTTCGGTGATAGCGATGCTTGCCATTGGCGAGGGCGCTTCGCACGCTGCCCAGGAGGAAATCAAGAAGCTTGGGAGCAACAACATACTCATCCGCAGCCTCAAACCTGCGGAAGAATCGCGCGAGGCTGCAGCAGGCGCGCGGCGCATGGCGATCAAATACGGCCTCACCTACGAGGACGCATCGAGATTGCATTCGACGATTCCCGGTGTGAGGCAGGTTGTGCCGATGCGAATCATCCGCGAGAACGTCCGGTTCAGCCGAAATGAGGTGCCATGTCAGGTGATTGGGACGTTGCCTTCGTATCCGGAGGTTGTCGGTGTGGACATTGTCCGTGGACGGTTTTTGTG
>JARYMD010000279.1 GCA_029907285.1 Verrucomicrobiota bacterium
CACAGCCGGTTAACGTTTGGGCGCCAGGGTTTGCGTGATGGAAACGGGTCGTATGATCGGTCGTCGGGTTGAATGCGGCCGGGGACGGCCGCGCTCCCGGCGCCTTTGCTTTTTCCAGCGCATTGGCATAAGACGCCAATAGACTCACACGCCTTCGAGGTGAAACACCGAGAGTCTCAAAGATAGGCTTGGCGAATGCGGCGTTACGACTAGACTCCGGGCGCGGATGAATTTTGCCGAGCTACGTTTTTGGGGTTATTTGCTGCTTGGGTTGGCAGCGGTTGGGACCTTCCGCGCAATCCTGAGAGCCACGCGCCCTGCCGTGCTTGAGAAGTACGACAGGCTGGCTCTTGCTGTCCTGAGCATGTTTCTGCTGTTTTGCGTTGGGTGGCTCACATTTCTTATTTGGCTGACGGTCGCTGTTTTCACGTACGCCGGTTTGTATTGGATTCTGCACTCAAAGTCAGCGGGACGACGGCGGTACTTGCTGATACTGATACCGCTGCAACTTGGACCGCTGCTTTACTACAAGTACTCGAATTTTCTGGCCAACAGTGTGTTCGGGCTTGGCTGGGATTCGCTGCGGGACCTTGTCATACCGGTCGGGCTTTCGTTCTACACATTTCAGAAAGTGGCTTTTGTGATCGATACCCTTGCGTTCAAGGAACCTTTGCCGCGGTTCCTTGACTACATAAACTTCGTCGGGTTTTTCCCGCAAATCGTTGCGGGGCCGATCGAGCGCAGACGGGACCTTCTGCCGCAAATGGAGCGATTTGGTTTGAGGTGGGATGCTGATTGGATCAATGAAGGTGTTCCGTGGATCGTGCTGGGCTTGTTTTTCAAGATGTGCCTTGCGGATAATCTTGCCCAATGGATGGCGCCGTTCATGGCATTCTCCGACAATCCGTTTTCAATCTGGCTCTGCAATGTCTTGTTCGGTCTGCGAATCTACTATGATTTTGCCGGGTACAGCCTCGTGGCGTATGGGCTGGGCAGGTGTTTCGGAGTGCGGTTGACACTGAATTTTCTCAGTCCGTACTGTTCAACCAACTTTCAGGAGTTTTGGCGGCGGTGGCACGTCACGCTGAGCAACTGGTTTCGCGATTATGTTTATATTCCGCTCGGGGGCAGCAGGGTGCCATGGTGGGCGGCAAATGTGGCGATTGTATTCGTCGTGTCCGGCTTTTGGCATGGGGCGGGATGGAACTTCATTCTTTGGGGCGCGCTGCACGGTGCGTTTTTGATAGCTTACCGGCTTGGCGGCAAATGGAAGTTGCCCGGACCGATTGGCTGGCTGGGCACAATGGCAGGGGCGTTTCTGGCGTGGTTGTGCTTTTATGAAACACGCTGGCCGACGCTTTTGGCGAAGCTCAGGACGTTGTTTGTGCCTTCGATGTATTCGAAGGCCAACCTGTCGGCGACAGCGAATGTGCTGAACTCCGGTGAACAGATAGTACTCGGCGGCCTGTTAACAATGGCGGCTTTGACACTTGTCATGGAATGGCTGTCAGTTCGGCGCGAGAAAGAGCCGTTTGCGATTTTGCGGAAACGACCGGTCGCAGCGGCCCTTGTCGTGCTCATCATTTTACTGGCGCCGGGAAAGAACAATGCCTTCATCTATTTTGCATTCTGACGGCGGTTTTGGCGGGCGGCTGCCGAAACTTGCGTTGAGTCTTGTGGGTGTGGCGGCGATGACGTTGCTTGCCACGGCTGCCTACACGCTTTGGCTGAACCCCGAAATCCGGTTTTACCTCTACGCGGCCAAGGTCAAGCGCGCATGGGCCGAGAAGCTTCACAAGGAGTACGGGCGTGCGATTGTGGCGTTTGGAGCGTCGAGTTGCGCATTTGCCATAGACGGCGAACGAATGCTCGAGAAACACGGTTTGCCAGTGGTCAATTTCGGCATGCACGCTGGCATGGAACCCTTGTTCCTGACAGCATTGGCTGTCGAATCCACGCGTCCTTGCGATACGCTGGTGGTGGCGATAGAACCGGGGCTGCTGCTTTCGCCGTTCGACTCGCCTGATCTTGCAGCGCAGATGGGCATGGCACTCGGCAACCCGCGCCTTGTTCATGCTTCGGACCTCACAGGTGAGCCCGTGCACTGGGTCGAGGATGTTCTCAGCCTGAGACCGGGCGCATACCATTTTTTCACACTGCTCGGGAAGATCGTGCTCGGCAAACCGCTGTATCGTTATTCGCCCAAAGACCTCCGTCTGAGCGGCTGGCAACAAACAGATGAACGCCGCGAAATACACGACCAGGAACCATTCATTGTGGAATCGCTGCCGGAACACAGCCGGCGTCTGCTCGCATCGCTTGCACGGTGGGCAGACACAAACAACGTCAAGGTTGTTTATTCATTGCCATGGGGTTGGGTGAGCGACGCAAGGCTCGACCAGTTCAAGCGAATGAACGCTTCGTTCCTTCGGCATGTGGCGGAATTCATGCCTGTTCTCAAAGACCCCGCTCTCGGGGCGCACCCGGTCAGGCATCACTTTGCCGACACCGAATGGCATTTGACTGCCGAGGGCGCAGCCGAGCGCACCGACGCGCTGGCGGCAGAACTCAAGGCCGGTGTTTATTGGACAATTGCCGAGCTGGATGCAATCGTCGGCGACGAAGGATCACGGCAATCGAGTGGCAAAGGCGCACCCCTTCAAGCCATCCTTGATGAGATAGAACAGGAACAGACTGTTATAACGCACATACCGTCGCAGCAGCCTGCGAGGTTCTGAAACCATCCTGAAAACCCATGTCAACCCAAGCCGCTGCATCCACAAGGGCGCATCCGGTTTTGTCCCTGCATTGACGTCAAATGCGAAACCCACGGCGAAGATGACGCCGCGTTTGATGAGCGGTTTGTTGCGGTGAATCCACTGTTGTTGCTTGGGCGTGCCAAGACCAACCCAGATGAACGACGGCTCGAGCCGATTGATTTCATTCACTATTTCGATTTCCTCGTCCTCAGCGAAATAGCCGTGTCTGCTGCCCGCGATTTTGATCTGCGGATTCAATGAACAAAACACCGATTTCAACCGTGACAGGCACTCTTGGGACCCGCCAAGGAAATAGTGCGTGAACGGTTCCGGGCTCGCCAACACACAGTGCCGCATGAACGCCGGCCCGTAAACACGGTCGCGCAAGCCCGCGCCCTGGCTGTTCAAGCACCAGATCAACGGCATCCCGTCCGGAATAAAAAAATCCAATCGCTCGGTGGCTTTCCGAAACTCCGGATCACAGCGGCGCATGGTGACTATTTGTGTGTTTGTGAAATCCACCGCCACGGTGTTGCCTGCTTGAGCCAGTTGGTGGCATCGCGCGGTCAAGCTCGCGTAAGTGGTGCACTCCAAAGGAGTGCCAAGCACGCCCAACCTCTTTTCACTGAGTGGCAACTGCTGGTTTGACCCGCTGCTCATTGCAATTATAACGTCCAGATCACGCGCAGAACCGGTCCGAGAATACACATTCTCGCGCATCATCCGCAAACCTAGTATGCATTATTTGGCGAGAACAGCAGACCAAGAAAACATCGCCGATTGTCAGAAGACTGGAATGGGAGCCGGCCCGGGAATCTCACCGCCCGACCAGACCAAGACACCCAAAGCCTCATTCCGGTGCGGTTTCCGGGGCAGCCTCGCCACCGTTTGTGGCTTGCAAAGCTTTGTGTTGCAATGTAGAACCCGCACAAGAGACGCGCCATGACAGATAGCATCAAACTTGAAGAAACAGTTGAGTTTGCCGAGAACCCCGAACCAAGGTGCCCATGCGTGCTGCTTCTTGACACCTCAGGGTCAATGCGGGGCGCGCCAATCGACGCTCTGAACAAAGGACTTGTTGCATTCCGCGAAGACCTTGTCCGGGACCCTCTTGCATCCCGGCGCGTTGAGGTCGCCGTGATCACATTCGACAGCGAGGTGAAGGTTGTTCAGGATTTTGTGACTGTGGATCAATTTCAGCCGCCGACGCTTTCGGCGCAGGGCTTGACCTTCATGGGCACTGCGATTCACAAGTCACTTGACATGATCCAAGGACGCAAAGCGATGTACCGCAAGAACGGCGTCGCGTATTACCGGCCATGGATGTTTATGATCACCGACGGCGAACCACAGGGCGAGCCCGATACAGTGGTGCAACAAGCATCGCAACGTCTCAAGAATGACGAAGCAGCAAAGCGCGTGGCGTTTTTTGCCGTGGGAGTTGAAAACGCCAACATGGCAAAACTGGCCGAAATCGTGGTGCGAACCCCGGTCAAACTGATAGGACTGAACTTCACCGAAATGTTTGTGTGGTTGTCCCGGAGCATGGAAGCAGTTGCACAATCCAAGACCGACGAGCAAGTCGCATTGCCACCGCCAGGGTGGGGAACAGTGTGACCATTACTCTGAGGCACGCGGCAGTATTCTCAACCAATCATGGGGCAGCATACCCAGAAAGCAGATGAATGGCAGGTGGTCGCTGCCTCGGTCCGCGGAACCAGCCACCAGAAATTCAACCTGTCCTGTCAGGACGTGGTCGCATTTCGTTGTTTGTCCAACGGCGTGCTGGTTGCTGCTTTGGCAGACGGCGCCGGATCCGCCTCAATGGCGGAAGTTGGGGCGACCGTTGCCGCCCAAAGCGCAATTGAAAGCTTGTCGGCTGCGTTTGGAAAGGCAAGCCCGCCTGCTACGGACGAAGAATTGCGCGCTGCGTTGCTGAACGCCTTGGGCGGGGCGCGAGCGTCGGTCGTAGCACAAGCCGAGAGAAGAAGCGTCCGCGCGAGGGAATTGGCGACCACGCTGATTGTGGCAGCTTTCACACGCACACGTGCCGTATCAGCACAGATCGGGGACGGCGCGGTTGTTGTCGGGGCTGAACGCGGCACTTTCGATCTTCTTAGCGGCCCGCCACAGACGGAACATTTGAATGAGACAATCTTTCTGACAGCGGACGGGGCTCTTGACCATGCGCAGGTCAAGGTGCGGTCCGGCCATGTGCGGTATGGTGCGTTGCTGTGCGACGGTCTCCAGCTTCTGGCGCTGAAATATCCCGAGCTTGCGCCACACGCGGGTTTTTTTGGGCCGTTGTTTGGTTTTCTTGAGAAAGCCGGCCCCGGAGAGGAAACGGCAGCCAGATTGCGTCAGTTCCTTGGATCGCCGCGCGTGACGGCTCGATCAGATGATGACCTGAGCCTTGTGCTTGCGGTGTTACGGGAACAGACTGTGCGCTGAAAGAAAGATGACAAACCAAGTGCCCGCAAAAGGGTTTGAGCTTCGATGTGCCGGATTTCAGACGTCCGATGAGGCCTGATGCGTTTGCAGCGACAATCAACGGGGGAATTGATTGTTCTGGGTGAGGACTCGCTCCTTGGCACCGGCGGTGAAGCGCACATATATGTAGTGCCCGGCCATGAGAATCTCGTTGCCAAGGTCTGGCACAAACCGTCGCCGGAACGAACGCGAAAAGTCGCCGTGATGCTGGCCAATCCGCCGGTTGATCCGATGGCCGGCCAGAATCATTCGTCCATTGCATGGCCCATTGACATGCTTTTTCCGCCGGGCCGCGCGAGGGTTGCTGCGGGTTTCCTCATGCCCCGCGTCGTCGATATGCGGCCAGTGGCCGACTATCTGCATCCAAAAACCCGGCGCAGAGTGTGTCCCCTGTTCAACTACCGGTATCTGCTGCGGACCGCTCGGAATCTTGCGACCGCTGTTCGCGCGCTTCACGAGCGCGGCTATGTGATCGGCGATTTGAACGAATCCAATGTGTTGGTGTCCGAGACGGCTTTGGTGACCCTGGTTGACACTGATTCATTCCAAGTGTGGGACGCTGAGACGGGGCACATGTACCGGTGCAGGGTTGGCAAACCGGAATTCACACCCCCTGAAATGCAGCGAAAAACTTTCAGCTCCATAGACCGCACGCCTGCCAATGACCTTTTTGCACTTGGGGTGCTGGTTTTCCAACTTTTGATGGAAGGAACACACCCGTTCGCCGGAATTTACCGCGGCTCAGGCGAACCGCCGCCGTACGAAAAGAGAATCGCTGCAG